>QMPG01000042.1 GCA_003648455.1 Bacteroidota bacterium | reverse complement strand
TAAAGCGGGAAATCCCGCATTAGAAGTACCCAAATTTGGGGTTTAAAAAACACCAAATTTGTTGGTAATTCTTAAGCGTAGAAAAATTATGAATTTTTCGGGTTAATTGTTTTGTTAATATAAAAGAAGAAATTTATGAGTAATAAAAAAAATATAGTATCTTTTCCAAATTGTTTTTTTATCATTATTATGACTTTTTATGAGCTCAAATCCAATTTTAGAAGTTAATGATTTAACAGTAACTTTTTCTGAAAAGAATGAAGAGCGAACGGTTGTTGATAACGTTAATTTTTCGATAAATCGAGGAGAGACAATTGGTATTGTTGGAGAATCGGGTTCTGGAAAATCAATAACAGCATTGTCATTGATTAAATTATTACCTTCAGGTGCATTAGTAAAAAAAGGGAGTGTTAAATTAAATGATGGAAATGAAATTGTTGATTTGCTCAAAAGAAAAGATGTTGAAAAGTATAGAGGTCGAAATATTTCAATGATTTTCCAAGAACCAATGACATCTTTAAATCCCGTTATGACTTGTGGTAAGCAACTTGTCGAAGCAATTAGAATACATCAAAACATATCTCAAAAAGGAGCAAAAAAAATTGCTAAAGAATTGTTTATGGAAGTTAATCTGCCTCGTCCCGAAATACTTTTTAAATCATATCCACATCAATTATCAGGTGGTCAGAAGCAAAGAGTTATGATTGCAATGGCAATGTCGAGCAAGCCTCAGGTCTTAATAGCCGATGAACCTACTACGGCACTCGATGTGACAGTTCAAAAAACTATACTTGATTTAATGAAGGATTTGCAAAAAAAATATAATACTGCCATTGTTTTTATCTCTCATGATTTATCGGTTGTTGCTAATATTGCTGACAAAATTCTTGTCATGAAAGATGGTTGTATTGTAGAATTTGGGACACCATCAGGAATAGTAAAGAATCCTAAACATTATTATACAAAAGCATTATGGGCTTGTCGTCCTTCATTAGAAAAAAGGATTAAGCCATTACCAACCATTTCAGATTATAACATAAAGGGAAAATTTATAACAATCAAGAAAGAGCAAAGGCAGCAATATCATAAGGAGATTTATTTAAACGAACCTATATTGAGGGTGAAGAATCTTGAAAAATTTTTTGTTGAGAAAAAGAATTTTTTTTGTAGACCTTTAAAGTATGTTAAGGCTGTGAATGATGTGAGTTTTGATGTTTATAAAGGAGAGACACTTGGTTTAGTTGGAGAATCGGGATGTGGGAAAACTACTCTTAGTAGAACTCTTTTACAATTAATTAAAGGAGGTAGTGGCGATATAATTTATAAAGGAAAAAATTTGAGAAATTTATCAAAAAAAGAATTAAGAAAATTTCGTCAAAAAATTCAAATAATTTTCCAAGACCCGTATTCTTCATTAAGTCCTAGAATGACAGTAGGGGAGGCTATTGTTGAACCAATGAAGGTTCATGGTATTTTGCAAAATCAAAAACAAAGAGAATTAAGAGCGGTTGAGATTTTAAAGAAAGTTAATCTTGAACCAGCAGTATTCTCTCGATATCCACATGAATTTTCAGGAGGACAGCGTCAGCGAATTGGAATTGCAAGAGCTTTAGCACTTAACCCTGAATTAGTAATTTGTGACGAATCTGTTTCTGCCTTAGATGTTTCTGTGCAAGCACAGGTTTTAAATCTTCTTAATCAGTTAAAAGACGATTTTCAATTAACATATCTATTTATTTCACACGATTTGTCAGTTGTTAAGTATATGTCAGACCGTATGATAGTTATGAATAACGGCAAAATTGAAGAAATAGGTGAAGCCGATAGCATATTTATGAACCCAGATTCAGATTACACCAAAAAACTTATTAATTCAATAATTTAAAAGGACTTATTAATTAAAAAATTCACTATCCTCTTTATTTGTATTTTCATCTTCAATAAAATTGCTTTGGTTGTTTCCATCACATTCCATAGATGATGAGAACCCTACAGGTTTTTCAAATACATCTTCGGTTGTAATGCCTAGGCTGTCAGCATAAACTTTTTGCATATATAATGCCCAAATTGGTAGAGCCATATTGGCACCTTGTCCGTAGTATATTTCGTCAAAGTGGATGCTTCTATCCTCGCCACCAACCCAAACACCAGAAACTAAATTTGGAGTAATTCCCATAAACCAACCATCTGATTGGTTGTTTGTTGTTCCTGTTTTGGCTGCAATCTCATTCATTAAATTGTATTTAAATCTCAACCTAATACTTGTTCCTTTTTGAACAACACCCTGCATTAGGTTTAGCATTAAATAGGCTGTGTTTTTGCTAATAGCTTCTGTTTTTTTAGGTTGGAAGGTTTGTAATATGTTGCCGTTTTTATCTTCAATTCTTGTAACAAATATTGGTTCTGTATAAACACCTTTATTCGCAAAAGTGCTATAGGCTCCAATCATTTCGTAAAGAGAAATATCAGCAGTTCCCAAACATATTGATGGTACAGGTGGAATATAACTTTTTATGCCCATTAATTTTGTAATATTGATTACTGCTTTTGGCTTAAATTGTTTCATTAACCATGCAGAAACATTATTAACAGAGTTGGCTAAGCCCCATTTTAAAGTAACCATTTTTCGGTCATATTTTGAGTTACCTGAATTTCTTGGCGTCCATGTATCTCCAGAAGGCAAAACAAAAGTTGTTGGAACATTTGGTACTTCGTAGCAAGGAGAATATCCTTCTTGCATAGCAAGAGTATATAAAAAAGGTTTAAAAGTTGATCCTACTTGTCTCCTGCTTAATTTTACATGATCAAATTGAAAATATTTATAATTTATTCCTCCAACATATGCTCTGACATAACCACTGCTTGGTTCCATCGACATAAATCCTGCTTGCAAAAAATGTTTGTAGTATTTAATAGAATCCATTGGAGACATTACTGTGTCTATTTCTCCTTTCCAGCTAAAAACTTGCATTGGAGTTGGTGTGTTGAAAATAAGCTTTATAGAATCTTGTGAATATCCTTTATTCCTTAATACTCTATATCTCTCACTCCTTTTCATTGATAGGAGTAAAATATGCTCGGTTTCTTCAGGTGTTAAATCTTTTGAGAAAGGCGCAGTTTTTTTGTTTTTTATTTCTCTATCAAAAGCAAGTTGCAGGTCTTTACTCAGATGCTCTTCTACTGCTTCTTCTGCATATTTTTGCATCTTTGAGTTTATTGTTGTGTAAATTTTTAAACCATCTTTATATATGTTATAATTTGTACCATCTGGCTTAAAATTTTTATTGCACCATCCGAACAATGGGTTTGTTTCCCATTCTATAGAATCTTCTTCGAATTTTTTATAACTCCAATAATTTTTCATATCGGGTTTTTTTGCATTTAAGGTCATTCTTAAATATTCTCTAAAATAAGTTGCTAAACCTTGAGTGTGAGTTTGAACTTTATATTCAAGATTAAGAGGAGTTTTTGCTATTGAATCATAAGTGTTTTGAGAAATAAAATTATATTTTCTCATTTGTTTTAAAACTGTGTTTCTTCGTCTCAATGCTCTTTCAGGATGCCTTACAGGGCTATAATATGAGGGCGCTTTTAACACTCCAATCATTAATGCAGCCTGCTCCATTTGCATATTTGAAGGCGTTTTATTAAAAAAAGTATTACATGCAGATTTTATCCCAAATGATTGACTGCCAAAGGGAACAGTGTTAAGGTACATTGCAAGAATTTCTTCTTTTGTGTAATTTCTTTCAAGTTTAACCGCTGTAACCCATTCTTTCAGTTTTGCAAGAATTAGATGCGAAGTTTTTTGCAATTTCGAATTGTAAGTTGATGTGTCTCTTGGGAATAAATTTTTTGATAGTTGTTGTGTTATTGTACTTCCACCACCTTTCAAATCCCCTGATAAAACGCCGTAAGCAACTCTAAACATAGCTATGGCATCAATACCTGAATGTTTTGTAAAGCGGTAGTCCTCAGTAGAAATTAATGCTTTTACCAAATAAGGCGATAAATCATCAAAATCAACAAAAGTTCTGTTTTGATAATAATATTTCCCATACAGTACTTGATCTGATGAGTAAATCTCAGACGCTAAATTACTTTTTGGGTTTTCTAAATCTTCAAAAGAAGGCATAAAACCCATTGCTCCTGTAGATATTAAAGTAAATATTGTTATTGAAAAAATAATAGGGAAGATTATTAATGCCCAAAAAATTATTATTATTAATTTATTTCTTTTATTATGTGTCTTCATAGCAAATTTATTTGCTGTAAAATTAATAAAATAATATTTATTTTATCTAAAATTTTGAACTTAGGAATCTATTTGTTTTACTTTGTAAAATTTTTTAAATAAAATTATAAAGAATAATTTGATGGAAGATAATTTAGTTATTGTTGAGTCTCCTGCAAAAGCGAAGACTATAGAGAAGTTTTTAGGTAAAGAATATGTGGTTAAGTCAAGTTTTGGTCATATAAGAGATTTGTCGAAAAAAAAGTTAGGAATTGACATTGATAATAATTATCAACCAAATTATGAGGTGTCTCCTGATAAGAAAAAAATTGTTTCAGAACTAAAAAAATTAACAAAAAATGCTAAAACAGTATGGATTGCTTCCGATGAAGATCGTGAAGGAGAGGCAATTGCATGGCATTTATTCGACGAGTTAAAGTTAAATAAGGACAATACAAAAAGAATTGTTTTTCACGAAATTACAAAAAAAGCAATTTTAGATTCAATAAAAAATCCAAGAGATATTAATAATGATATAGTTAATTCTCAACAAGCTCGTCGTATACTTGACAGATTAGTTGGGTTTGAATTATCGCCAATTCTTTGGAAAAAAATAAAACCTTCATTATCGGCAGGAAGAGTTCAGTCAGTTGCAGTTCGTTTGTTAGTCGAAAGAGAGAGAGAGATTATGTCTTTTAATAGCGAATCTTTTTATAAAGTAAGCGCAATATTCAATGTTGCTAATAATAACTATGAACTTAAAGCAGACTTGTCGAAACGGTTTGATACAAAAGAAGAAGTCTTAAAATTTCTTGAAAATTCCAAAACATCAAAACACAAAGTAGTTGAGGTAATAAAAAAACCAACAAAAAAATCACCACTGGCACCTTTCACTACTTCAACATTACAGCAAGAAGCTTCACGAAAATTCAACTTTTCTGTTTCTCAAACAATGATGGTCGCACAAAAATTATATGAGTCTGGGAAAATAACATATATGAGAACAGATTCTGTTAATTTGTCTGACTTTGCAATGTCTGAAGCCAAAAATGTTATTGTCTCAAATTTTGGTGATGAATACCTGAAAGTTAGAAAATTTAGAACAAAATCGAAGTCTGCACAAGAAGCTCACGAAGCAATTCGTCCTACTTCGCTTAATAAGTTTGAAGTGAGCGGAAGTGAAGCAGAAAAAAAATTATACAAACTTATTTGGAAAAGAACAATTGCCTCGCAAATGGCAGAAGCAAAATTTGAAAAAACTAATATCAATATAAGCATTTCAAATTCAGATTATAAATACTTAGCAACAGGCGAAATTTTGAAATTCGATGGTTTTTTAAAAGTATATGAAATATTAGAGAATGGTGATGTAGCAAAATCTTTGCTTCCTCCAATAAGTGAAAATGATGATTTAAATGTTAATATTATTAATGCCATTCAACGCTTTACACATCATCCTCCAAGATATACTGAAGCAGCTTTGGTGAAAAAATTAGAAGAATTAGGTATTGGTCGTCCTTCAACTTATGCGCCAATTATTTCAACAGTTCAAAAAAGAGGTTATGTATTAAAAGAAAATCGTGAGGGTGAAAAGCGAAATTTTAATTTCATTTCTTTAGTAAATAATAATATTGTTGATGATATTAAGACAGAAATAACAGGAGCAGAAAAATCAAAATTATTCCCAACAGATATTGGGATTGTTGTTAACGATTTCTTAGTTGAGAATTTTGAAGATATTATTGATTTTAATTTTACTGCATCAGTCGAAAAAGAATTCGATGAAATAGCAAAGGGGAAACTTGTTTGGAGTAAAATGATAGATAAATTTTATAAATCATTTCATAATAAAGTTGAAATAACACTCGAGAATTCTGAAAGAAAAACCGGTGAAAGAAAATTAGGAGTTGACAAAGCTTCTGGTAAAGAAGTTTTTGTTCGTATAGGTAGATATGGTCCAATGGCACAAATTGGCAAATCCGACGATGAAGAAAAACCGAGGTATGCAAAGCTTACTAAGGAACAGCACCTTGAAACAATTACTTTGAAAGAAGCTCTCGATCTTTTTAGGCTACCAAGAGTTGTTGGTAAGTATGAAGACAAAGAAATTACTGTTGCTATTGGACGATTTGGTCCTTATGTAAAACATGATAATAAGTTCTTTTCGTTAAAAAAAGGAATAGATGACCCTTATACATTGCGTGAAGATAGGGCTATTGAGATAATTGAAGAAAAAAGAGAATACGACAGAAAAAAGACTATAAAAATTTTCGATCAAGATGTACCCGTAAAAATACTTAATGGACGTTGGGGACCATATATTTCTTATAACAAGAAAAACTATAAAATACCAAAAGATGTTGTGCCTGAAAGTTTGTCTTATGAAGCTTGTCTTGAGATAATTAACAAAGTGGTGAAACCAAAAAACACTAAAGCAAAATCAAAAACGAAGTCTAAAACCACTGTAAAAACTAAATCAAAAGCTAAAGCTAAACCAAAGAAAAAAACTAAAAAGAAAGAATAAAGTTTATAAATATTAATTTAATTATTATATGTTTTTTTATTTCTAATATTATTTAATGAATTTAACAAATTATATAAATCCGGTTTCTGATAATTTTTTAAAACAAAATGATTTAAATGTAGATCATAAATTCGGGAAAAAGATAAGTATTTATTCAAAAAAAAATAATATCATACAAGATTTTGATATAGCTTTATTAGGAGTTCTAGAACAAAGAGACACACTAAATAAGGGGTGTGCAGAAGCTCCTAATATTGTAAGAGAAAAATTGTATAATTTATCTAAAATCAATAATAATGTTAAGGTTGTTGATTTGGGTAATTTGAAAACGGGAAGGAAAATTGAAGATACATATACAGCATTAACAGAGGTTGTTTCTTTTTTAATTCAGAATAGCATTATTCCTATAGTTATTGGGGGAGACAGAAATTTAATTTATCCAATTTTTACGGCTTATAAAAAAATTGAAAGCTCAATAAATATTGTGTCAATTGATTCAAATTTATGCCTTTTGCAAGATTCAATCGAAAAAGAAAAGCAATCATATTTAAGTAAGATTGTTAAACAAAAAAGCGAAACTTTTTTTAATTTCTCAAATATTGGATACCAATCATACTTGGTTTCAAACGAAGAAGTTGATTTGATGAATAAAATGTTTTTTGATGCTATTCGTTTAGGCGTTGCACATAATAATATTGTTGAAACAGAACCAATTCTTCGAGATGCAGACATCTTAGGTGTTAGTATAAATTCAATCAAACAATCGGAAGCCCCGGGTTATTACAATCCTTCACCAAACGGTTTTTACTCTGAAGAGGTTTGTCAATTGGCAAAATACGCAGGGATGAGTTGTCGGTTATCAACATTTGGTGTTTTTGGAGTTAACCCTAAATATGATATAAATTATCAAACATCTCATTTAGCCTCACAAATTATTTGGCATTTTATTCAAGGTGTTTCTCAGTGTCAGAACGATTATCCGGATAGTAAATCAACTAATCACACAAAGTTTATTGTCAATAATTATAAAATAAACCAAAACATTACATTTTATAAGAGCAATATCACATCCCGATGGTGGGTAGAATTACCTTCTTCAAACAATGAAAACTCAAAGCAAATTTTGTCATGTTCATATGCTGATTATAAGAAGTTTTGCAATAATGAAATTCCTGACAGAATGTGGAAAATGATACAAAAAATTGATTAACATGCATTATTCTTATTTTAATATGTAAAAAAAAAAGATAAAACTTTTGCGAAAATCTATTGTACATAAATAATAATTATAAAAGTTTATTAACTTTAAAATGTTAATAAAATTTGTGTGAATGGTTTTTTTTTGTTTATTTTACCTTTTTATAAACCAAAACAGCTTCGCAATATAATATGAAAAAATTTTTTTCTTTAAATATATTATTATTGGTTTTTAATGTTGCAAATGCTCAATTCGATTCCCAGTATGGTTTAAACATGTTTAATCATATGGAAATTAACCCTGGGTATGCAGGAAGTAAGGATGCAGTATCTTTAGTTTTGCTTGGAAGAGAACAATGGATGGGGTTTGATGGAGCACCAACCACACAGGTTTTTAGCATTCACACACCATTTAAATTATTTAAAGCAAAACATGGAGCCGGTTTATCAATAACAAATGATAAAATTGGTTTTGAAACAAATATGGGTATTCATTTATCTTATGCTTATCATAAATATATGGGACAAGGAAATTTAGGAATAGGTTTTAATGTAGGAATGATTAATCAATCATTATCTCCTGAATGGAAATATCCTGAACAAGGTAGCGATCCTGCAGTACCTGTTGGAGGAGACGATAAGCCAATGATTTTTGATATGGGCTTGGGTGTTTTTTATGAAACAGATAATTTTCACCTTGGAATCTCAACAACGCATATTAATCAACCAAAGATTAAGTATAAAGATGGTGTTGTAGATGACAAATATTCTTATATTAGTCGGCATTATTATATAAGTGCAGGATATAACTATCAATTAGCAAATCCATTATTTGAATTTCGTCCGTCAATTTTTATTGAATCAGACCAAACATCATCACAATATAGTATAAATGGAACAATGTTATACAATAAAAGATTTTGGGGTGGCGTTTCATATAGACTGACAGATGCTGTAATTGCAATGTTGGGAGTTGAGTTTATTAGTGGATTAAAAGTAGGAGTTGCATACGAAATGCCTGCAACAACAAAAATAAATTATCAATATCAGAGTGGTTCTTTCGAATTTGCAATTAGTTACACATTTAATGTAAGCGTAGAAAAAGAAAAAAATGTATATAAAAGCATTCGATTCTTGTAAAAAAAAAATAATTTTTATAATTTTATGAAAATAAAAAATACTGAATATTTAATTTTAAATAGAAAATAATATTTATAATTAAAATTATTATGAGTATTTTTGACAAAACATGTCTCAATTTAATGTTCTATAATATGAAAAAGTTTTTGATAATTAGTGTTATTTTAGTAGTCTTTACGAGTTGTGCAAATTATGGTGGCGGAGAACTAACTGGGGTTCAAGATAGAATGCCATGGACAAGTGCAAATCCTTTTGGTATGGTTTATGTCCCAATTGGAAGTTTTCATATGGGACCAAACGACCAAGATGTTCCTTGGGCAGTAACTGCACAATCAAAAGTTGTGTCAGTAAGTCCTTTTTGGATGGATGAAACAGAAATCACAAATAATGAATATCGTCAATTTGTATACTGGGTGAGAGATTCTATTGCATACCGTTTACTGGGGGAATCAATAGATGAATATTTAATTTCAGAAGATATGTATGGTGAAGAAATTGACCCTCCTCTTATTAATTGGGAACAAGAAATTAATTGGCATGGAGAAGAAGAAAATGATATCCTTCAAGAAATGTATTATCCTGAAAACGAAAGATTCTACAGAAGAAAAAATATAGACACAAGAAAATTAAAATTTGATTATTTTTGGATTGATTACAAACAAGCAGCTCAAAAAATTGCAATTGACAAACAATCCCGTCGTCGATATAATTACGAAACCGGTCAGTATGATGGAAGTGTTTACAACGAAAAAGGAGAATTGGTTCCTGTTAAAGACCGTTCATCTTTTATTATGCACGATCATGTTTATGTTTATCCTGACACTCTTTGTTGGATAAGCGATTTTTCATATTCTTATAACGAACCTATGTCAAATATGTATTTTTGGCATCCAGCGTATGATAATTATCCTGTTGTTGGTGTTACATGGAAACAAGCAAATGCTTTTTGTATTTGGAGAACTAATTTAATGAATGCTACTGCTGGACAAAATGGAGAAGCTTTTGTGCAAGACTATAGATTGCCTACAGAAGCACAATGGGAATATGCAGCTCGAGGAGGATTAGACTTATCAATGTATCCTTGGGGTGGTTATTACACAAGAAATGATAGGGGATGTTTCCTTGCAAATTTCAAGCCACTTCGTGGAAATTATGCAGACGATGGTGGATTACACACAGTTGAAGTTGGAATTTATGAACCTAATGATTACGGATTGTATGACATGGCAGGAAATGTTGCTGAATGGACATTAAATGCTTTCGACGAATCTGCATACAGTTATACACATGATTTAAACCCGGATTATTCGTATAATGCTTTACCTGGAGACCCTCCAGTTATGAAAAGAAAAGTTGTTCGTGGTGGTTCTTGGAAAGATATTGGATATTTTTTACAAAACGGAACCAGAACTTATGAATATCAAGATACAGCAAAATCATACATTGGATTTAGATGTGTACGTGCTTTTATGGGTCGTGATTATGAATTCAGTGGTAAATCACATGTTTATTAATAGATAAATTTTTTGCCTTATGATGAGTATATCAGAATTAGTAGAAAGTAAAGCCTATAAGAAGATAATGGCTAAAGTTTATGGTTGGGGAGCATCTGTGGTTCTTCTTGGAGCATTATTTAAGATTCAACACTATCCTGGAGCAAGTATAATGCTTATTGCAGGTATGGGAACTGAAGTGATGATTTTCTTTCTTTCAGCCTTTGAACCACTTCATGAGGAAATTGATTGGACCCTTGTATATCCTGAATTGGCTGGTATGGATGATGTTTTTGATGATGAACCGTCAGAAGGAAGACAAAAAGATGAAGCACGTAGGTATAATAAGCAAGAGTTTGCAGTAAGGCAAAAACCTGAAATAACAACGACAACTAAAAGAAGAGATGTTCTTTCAGAAGAAAGAACAGTTTCTGGTGGTGCTGGTATCGGGAAAATTGATAAATTATTAGAAAATGCTAATATTAGTCCTGAAATTTTCGAAAAATTAGGAAAAGGATTAAATAAATTGTCAGATACCGCTTCAAAATTGTCAGATATAACAAATGCTTCTGTTGCAACAGATAAATATATTAATAGCATGAACAATGCAACAGAATCTGTAGATAATTTCTCAGAAAACTATACTAAATCCTCAGAAGCTTTAAGAGAAACAGTTAGTAACTTATCTGAGGCATATGTCAAAACTTCTGATGTTATATCTAATTCAGGAGAAGATTTAGCTACTTCATATAAGAAATTATCAGAAGTATTTACTACTGATTTGTCTTCATTTACAGAAGAGAGTGATAATTATAAAGGACAATTAAAATCATTAAACAAGAATCTTTCAGCATTAAATGCTGTTTATGAATTAGCCTTAAATAATACAGATGAACATATAAAAAAATCAGAAAAGATATACGACGGTTTAGATACGATTGTTGATAATCTGAAAAATTCTGCAGAGGAAACAAAAAAATATAAAGAAGAAATGTCTAAACTTCATACTAATTTAGCAGAATTAAATAATATTTATGGTAACATGTTGACAAACATGAATATAAATTCAAATAATTAGTCATATTAATAATTTTGAATTAAAATTATGAGTGGAGCAACTAATTGTCCGGAAACGCCGCGACAGAAGATGATAGGAATGATGTATTTGATGTTAACAGCAGAGTTAGCATTAAATGTTGGTAGGGATGTCTTAGATGCTTTTTCTTTAGTAGATGATAGCTTAACGACTACTACAGAAATATTTACAGAGAAGAATGAAAAGTATTACACACAATTTGAACAAGCCGATACAGAAAATCATTTAAAAGTAGGTGCGTTGAGACAAAAAGCTTTGAGTGTAAAAGCGATGGCAGATAGTATTTATGACTATATTCAAGATACTAAAATAAAAATTTTAATTAAATCAGAAGGAAAATCATCTAAAGCAGTAAAAGGTAGAGAAATAATAGTTGAAAATATTAAAAATAAAGATGATATGAATGTTCCATCGCAAGTAATGGTTGGAAGTAACGGGATTGCTGATGGACGAGATTTGAAAAATAAAATTATAGCCTATAGAGAATACGTAAGTTCTTTAATTTTGCCAAATGACACAATTGTATTAAGAAGCATAAATGAAAATTTAAATACTGAAGATCCTAAAGTTCGAGAAGCAGGAAGAGAAGGAGAACATACAACTTGGGAGAGATATCATTTTGAAAATTTGCCCTTAGTTGCAGTAATAACTATTTTATCTAAACTTCAAAGTGATATAAGAAATTCCGAAGCAGATATCGTAAATTATTTATATAGTAGAATTGATGCAACTTCCTTTAAATTTAATAAATTATCAGCTACAGTAATTGCTAATTCAGACCTTGTTTTTCGAGGGTCTGATTATCATGCAGAAGTGTTTCTTGCTGCCTTTGATACTACGCGCAAACCTGTCATTTTAGTAGGGGATTATGATTCTACAGAAACTGGCTATAAAATGATTGGTAAATATGATTCTATACCAATTGTTAATGGAAAAGGAGTGTATAATGTAAAAACTGATAGATTGGGAGAGAAATCATGGGGAGGAATTATTCAATATGGAGTGCGAGGCGGTGGTATCCAAAGTTATCCTTTTAAAGGAAAATATCAGGTGCTAAAACCTAATTTAGTTATTTCTCCTACAAAAATGAATGTTTTTTATTATAAAATAGATAACCCTGTTGATATTTCGGTTCCGGGAGTAGCTCCAGATAAGATACGTCCTATCCCAACAAATGCTACGATTAAAAGAGATAGAAGAGGAGGTTATATTGTTCGTCCTACAAAAACAAGCGGTACTGTAAAAATTAGAGTTACGGCAGATGTTGATGGGGAAAGACAATCAATGGGTTATAAGGAGTTTAGGGTAAGAAAAATTCCAAAACCAGTCGCAAAAGTTGCAGGAAAATCAGGCGGAACAATAAGAAAAAATTTACTTCTAAGAGTTCCTGGAGTTAGTGCAGAATTGGAAGACTTTGTTTTTGATTTGCAATTTAATATTAGGAGCTTTACTCTTACTACTACAGATGCAGGTTATATAAAAACTGAACGACAAAAAGGAAGTAAGTTTTCTTCTAAACAAAAGAGATTAATAAGGAATTTAAAATCAGGACAAATTCTTATGATTGAAGATATCAAAGCCGTAGGACCTGACGGTAGAGTAAATAAACTTCAAGATTTAGCATTTAAAATTAAATAATTATTGAATAATAACAAATGTTTAATATATAAGAACTTTAAGTAGTAAAAATGATTTTTTGCTATCTATAAATTTTTGAGAATTAAAATTAAATTATGAACATATGAAAAAAATATTTTTTATTTCAATTTTTTGTTTGTCTTTCTTTTGGTTTAATACTAATACAGTTAATGCACAAGTCAATGATGGTATATATGAAAAGGAGCACGTTCCTAGTAGAAAAAGAGTAAAATATTCTTATCTCAGGGAAGCAGATGTAATGTGGAAAAAACGTATATGGAGAATAATTGATTTGAGAGAGAAAATTAATCACCCGTTATATTTTCCTACTCAAAAGTTAGGTGATAGAATGAGTTTAATGCAACTTTTTTTGTGGGGAATAACAAACGAAGGTTTAACAGTATATTCAACAGATGATGATAATTTTTCAGCACCAATGACAAGAAAACAAGTTGAAATAGAGATGGGAGCTGTTGCTGATACAATACCGATTACAAATCCAGAGACAGGAGAAGAAGAAATGCAGATTATTCCGGGAGAAATTTTGACTAGTGAAATAAAACAATTTATAATTAAAGAGGAATGGTATTTCGATAGACAATTATCTGTTATGAAAGTTAGAATTATTGGGATTTGTCCGGTACGGTTTTTTATTAAGGATGATGATGCTACTAAAACACTTAGAAAAACGCGTGTTTTTTGGGTATACTTTCCTGAAGTTAGACGTATTTTAGCTAATCATGCAGCATTTAACCCTTATAATGATGCAGAAAGAAGAACATTTGATGATATTTTCGAAAAAAGATATTTTAACAGTTTCATTATTCAGGAGTCTAATGTTTATAATGATCGCCCAATTAATTCATATGCTCAAGGTGTTGAAGGTCTTCTCGAAGCAGAAAGAATTAAAGATAAGCTATTTAAAGTAGAACAAGATTTGTGGGAATATTAAATTTCTCATATTCATATAATAAAAAAAACTCTGAAATAATTTCAGAGTTTTTTTGTAGATTTAACTGTTACTTAAGGCTCACTTTAAAATTCGGGTGGATTAAGCATAAATTTCAGAACTCCTAATCCATAAATTGAATATTTATGGGTTAAGAGTATTTGTTTGTATACTGTATTTATTGCAAATATTCAATAATTT
>QMPG01000041.1 GCA_003648455.1 Bacteroidota bacterium | reverse complement strand
TATAACATCAGAAAAAGTATCAGCAACAGAAAGAACTTTTATTTTATCGCATTTTTGTTTTAATGGAATTGTATCGGTAACAACAAGCTCAGTAATTGATGAATTTTCAATTCGCTCATAAGCAGGACCGGACAATACTGCATGAGTAGCAACTACTCTAACACTTTTAGCTCCTTTATGAAGTAATATATCGGAAGCTTTAGTAATTGTTCCTGCTGTATCAATAATATCATCAACAATTATAACATTTCTGTCTTTCACTCTTCCTATTACAGTCATATCACCAACTACATTAGCTTTAGCTCTTGTTTTATTTGAGATTACAACAGGGGTTTTTAAATGTTTTGAATAAGCATTTGCTCGTTTTGTTCCACCCATATCAGGTGCTGCCATTGTTAAATGTTCCAATTTTAAACTTTTAATATATGGAACAAATATTGATGATGCATATAAATGGTCGACAGGGACATTGAAAAAACCTTGAATTTGGTCGGCATGTAAATCCATTGTCATAACTCTCGAAACTCCTGCAGCGTATAACAAGTCAGCCACTAACTTTGCTCCTATTGATACTCTTGGTTTATCTTTTCTATCTTGACGAGCTAAACCAAAATATGGAATAACAGCAACAATTTTATAAGCAGACGCTCTTTTGGCGGCATCAATCATTAAAAGCAATTCCATCAAATTATCAGATGGTGCAAATGTTGATTGTACTATAAAAACGTACGCTCCTCTAACAGTTTCATTGTAAGAGGATTGAAATTCTCCATCACTAAACTTTAAAAATGATGAACTACCAAGTTTGATTCCATAGCTTTTTGCTATTTTTTCAGCTAAATATCTTGATGATGAACCGGAAAAAATTTTCATTGAATTATGTGCAGACATGACCTTTTGTTTTTTTTTGTAAAAATAAAAATAGAAATGCAATTTTCACATTATTATTATATCTTTAAAAACACCTTTTTCATTTTTTTATATAATAAAGTTTGTTTAACTCATCAATATAACTCAAAACATCATCTCTTCCAATTACTTTCTCAGAGGATGTTATAAATTCATTGGGTAATTCTTCCCATGTTTCTAACATTTTTTTTCTAAAAGTTTCGATATTCTTCTCTAATTTAATTTTTGTCAATTTATCAGCTTTTGTATAAACTAAGGCAAAAGGGATATGCTTTTGCCCAAGATTTTCGATAAAATCTAAATCAATTTTTTGAGGTTCAAGACGAGAATCTATTAAAACAAAAAGGCAAACCAAATTTTCGCGATTCTCAATATATTTGTAAATAAATTTCTGCCATTTCTCCTTACTTGTCTTTGATACTTTTGCATATCCGTATCCCGGAAGGTCAACCAAATACCAATCTTCATTAATAATAAAATGGTTTATTAACTGCGTTTTACCTGGTTTTACTGAAATCTTGGCTAGTTTTTTCCTGCCTGTTAACATATTTATTAACGACGATTTTCCAACATTTGAACGTCCAATAAAGGCATATTCCGGCATATTTGGCTTTGGACATTTGTCAATATTTGTATTACTAATTACAAACTCAGCTTGCTTAATAATCATTTTTGTATATTTTCTTTTAAATTAACAATTTATTCAAAAAATTTGTGATTAAGTCTATTACGTTAAAAAAATTAATACTAACAACTAAAATTTGAAATTCAAAATTCAAAAAAACACATTACATTCTGTTAAATTCCTAAAATCAAACCACAATTATAAATAACAAGATAAAAATATTTAAACTATTTTATAATTCTTATATTCTCCTACTCTAATTCCTGTAATTTTTTCAACAATTCTCTTACAAAATTCTTTAGCCGACACTTTATTATAAGAAATATCATAATCGAACTTCCAATTGCTTTGTTTTATTCTTGATGCCATAACAGCAGGATGAGTTCCCTCAAAATGTTTTAAAGAATTAATGTTTGAATAATCAAACTCATCAGACTTTGCAACATTCTTTTTCATCCAATCATCATCGTGCCATAATTTATTGAAAGTCTCTTGTTTACCTTGCATTGCACGAGGATCTTTTACCCATCCGTAATGATAAACATAGGCATCAATTAATTTAACATTAAGTTTTTGATTAATATTTTTTCTAAATCCCTGAGCATCACGATATGAATAAATCTTTTTGTTATTTTTAACTACTCTAATTTCACGTCGGTACCATCTGTATGAATTTCCAACATAATCGTATGAGCCATAAAAATGCATATATTTAAAGAGCAATCCGTCAACTTTTATATCGTCTTTATATTTTTGCATTTCTGAATAAATTGTATCTAAATATTTTTCATGGACAACTTCATCTCCCTGAATATAAAAAGCCCAATCGGCATCGCTTGATACCGCATTAAATGCCTTGTCTGTTTCAACAGCTAATACTTTCCCTCCTTCTCTTAAAGTATCATCCCAAACTGTTTCAATAATTCTAATTTTTTCTTTATCAATATTTTTTATTAAATCTAATGTGCTATCATCTGAATTACCAACAGCTACAACAAACTCATCGCAAATAGGCAAGATTGATTTTATTGCTTCAACAATTGGATAATCGTATTTTATTGCATTTCGGATAAATGTAAAACCTGCTACTTTCATTTCGTAATTTAGATAAAAAAAATATGCTACAAAAATATATTAATTAATTATAAGATTAACAATTTAATTGAAATTAGAGTGATGAATAATTATATACGAAGTTATTAAAAAGGTCTCTCTTTGTTAAAATCGGGTAAATAAAATGATTGACTTTCAAAATCTTGAATCCATCCATTATGAAAGCCGTAGTTTTGCATTGCTTCTACAACCTTTCTATATTCATCATTTGTTAATGTTCGATTTATTGAAGTATCATTTTTTACTTTTATCGTAGGATAATACTGAGACATTAATGATATATATACATTTGTAGAAATTTCTTCGGCAATATATCTGAATATTTCTATACTATTTTCAACATTATTTGGTAGAACAAGGTGTCGGATTATTAATCCTGATTCTGCTTGCTTCTTTTCATTTAATATTAAGCTTGAACCTTTTTGTCGATACATTTCATTAATTGCCTTTGATGCAATCTCAGGATAATTACTCGCATCTGAATATTTTTCAGCAATATCAGAATTAATATATTTAAAATCAGCTAAGTAAATATCAACAAGATCTTCGAGTTGTTTTAATGTATCAACTTTATCATACGAATTTGTATTATATACTATTGTTGGATACCTGCCTAATTTATGAAGTTCGTTAATAATTATATTAACCTGAGGAACAAAATGAGAAGGAGAAACAAATCCAACAGAATCGCAACCTGTATCAAGTATTGATAAAATCTTTTCGATTACTTCTGATAATTCAAGATTATATTGTAGAAGTTTATTTGTGTTTCGACTAATCTGATAATTTTGGCAGTAAGTGCATTGCAAATTACAATGAGTAAAAAAAACATTACAAATTCCATTCTCACCACTAATAACAGGTTCTTCACCGTGATGAGAAACTATTGATGCAATATTAAAAGTAGCATCGCTCTTACAATAACCTAATTTAGAAGTAAACCTATTTGCGTGACAATTGCGTGGACAAACTGTACAATCTTTCAGTTCGTTTAAAATTTCATTATAATTACTCACACAAAAAGGCAATTAAAAGGTATCATACTCAAAAGGAACCTCAACAAGTTCTTCATATCCCTCTCCTGCCTCTTGCATATCTTCATCATCTTCCATATAATACCAATGTATTACAACATCTTTTCCATTTTCTTTAATATCTTCAAACTTCCCCATTACATCTAACAACATTTTTGATGAAGCAGTGTTAAAGTAATCCATTTTAAAAATTACATCTGTTTTATCATTTGGGTCTTCACAATAATCATCCAACCAATCAATTATAGGACGATAAAATTCTTCAACATCTTCAGGTAATGATTTTCCTGAAAACTCAAACTTATTATTATCTTTATCTAATATAACTGTTGGTCTATCGTCTGTTCCTGCGAATTCAAATTTATCCATAAATAACGTGTTCTTAAAAATTATTAATTATGATCTATCAAGTTTCAAATAACAAATATAACTATAAAATCTAAAATTATATACTATTATGTTATATAAAATTAAAAAACCTAAAAAAATCTTTTTAACATGATGATATTGTTATTTAAAATAACTTTTTAACTTTGTTTCATAAATTTATTAATACATAATTAAATAAAATTACAACTATGAACAAAATTAAATTTATTTCGTTTTTACTTTTAATAAATTGTTTTAGTGCAATTAGTTTTGCTCAAACAAACGGAGCAATTTCACCTGAAATGCTTAAACAAATTAAGCAATCTTATAAAAACGATTCTCATTCAAAAGCTCTTACTAATGCTATTTCAAATAATAATTTAAATAGTTTAGCTTTAAACAGAGAAAACATTGGGCAAGTTGATCATTATTTTAAATACAAAGTAAAAGTAAAGGGAATAACCGACCAGAAAAGTTCGGGCAGATGTTGGATGTTTTCGGGCTTAAACATTTTACGTCCAAAAGTTATTGAAAAATACAAATTAAACAATTTTGAATTTTCTGAGAGCTATTTGTTTTTCTGGGATCAATTAGAGAAAGCTAATTTGTTTTTAGAAATAATTATTAAAAGTGGCGATAAACCTATTGACGACAGGACAGTTCAATGGGCTTTTAAATACCCTGTAAACGATGGTGGAGTATGGAATTCGTTAGCAAACCTATTAGAAAAATACGGAGCTGTTCCAAAATCAGCAATGTCAGAGACTCACAGCACAAACAATACCCGCTATATGGGTAAAATTTTAAACACAAAACTTCGCGAACAAGGTTTAGAACTTCGTGAAATGATTGCAAAAAAAACAAAAGCAGATAAAATTGAAAAACGTAAGGTTGAAATGCTTGGTGATATATATAAAATTCTTGCTTTTAATATTGGTGAACCTCCAACTGAATTTACTTGGCGATATAAAAATGCTAAAGACAGCATAAGTGAAGAAAAAACATATACACCTAAAAGTTTTTTAAAAGAAGTATTAGATGTAAATTTTAACGATTATGTTTTGCTTATGGATGATCCTTCACGCCCATATAATAAATTATATGAAATCCAATATGACCGAAATGTTCAGGAAGGTAAAAACTGGGTTTACATTAATATTCCTGCTTCTGAAATCAAAAAATTTGCTTTAGAATCAATAAAAAATAATGAAGCAATGTACTTCTCTTGTGATGTTGGCAAACAACTAAATAAAGATGCCGGCTTATTGTCAATGAATAATTATGACTATGCCTCATTATATAATATTGAATTTGGTATGAATAAAAAAGAAAGAATTTTAAGTCGCCAGAGTGGTTCTTCACACGGCATGGCTCTTGTTGGTGTTGATGTTGACAAAAACGAAAACCCTACAAAATGGTTAATTGAAAATTCTTGGGGAGCAAAAGCTGCTCATAACGGATATTTAACAGCTACAGACAAATGGTTTGATGAGTATATGTTTAGAGTTGTTGTTGACAAAAAATTTGTTGATGCTAAAACATTAAAAATTTTAAAACAAAAACCAACTTTACTTCCTCCTTGGGATCCAATGTTTACTCCTGACAAGTAGTGTCTGTCCATAAAGTTGCCATTGTTGACAGTTTGAATTAAATTTCATTACTTTGTGGACAAGCAATAATTAGTTTGTAAAGTTGAAAGTAGAAACTTGGATAAAAAATAAATATATAATGTGCGGTATAACAGGTATTTATGCTTTTAACGAAAACGGCAAATCTTATTTTGACAAGATTACCGAATCAATAAAAAGGCTATCTTTTAGAGGACCTGATGGCACTGGTGTGTTTAAACATAAAAACGTAGCCTTAGGGCATTCGCGATTAGCGGTTATTGACACTACTGAAGCTGCCGCACAACCTTTTACCGATATTAGCAAACGATATACAATAATTTTTAATGGAGAATTTTAAAATTTTAAACAACACCAAACAATTTTAAAAAATAAAGGTGTTAAGTTCAAATCGAACAGCGACACCGAAGTTTTACTTTATTTATATATTAATGAAGGAATATCTTTTTTAGATAAAATAAATGGTTGTTTTGCTTTAGCTATTTATGACAATAAAGAAGAAACATTATTAATTGCAAGAGACCGAATTGGCATAAAACCATTAATTATTTATCACGATGACGATAAATTAATATTTGCCTCTGAGATGAAAGCCATCTTAGCTTATGATATTTCTAAAAAAATTAATACTGTATCTCTTTATAATTATCTGCAATTTAATTACATACCTTCACCGTATTCAATTTTTGAAAATACCGAAAAACTAATACCCGGCTCATATATTTTTATTAAAAATAACAAAATTGAGAAAAAACAGTATTACCAAATACCATATTCAAAGCAAGAAACTGACTTAACATATAAACAAGCTCAACAAAAACTTACTGAATTACTAACCAACTCAGTAAAATTAAGAATGATATCGGATGTGCCTTTAGGTGCTTTCTTAAGTGGTGGTATAGATTCTTCTGTTATTGTTGCATTAGCATCGCAGTTTACAAAACATTTGAATACATTTTCAATTGGTTATAAAGACGAACCATTTTTTGATGAGACATATTATGCTAATTTAGTTGCAAAAAAATACAATACAAATCATACAGTATTCTCATTATCAAACGATGATTTGTTTAATAATTTGTATAAAGTTTTAGATTATATTGATGAGCCCTTTGCCGATTCTTCGGCTTTAGCTGTAAATATCCTCAGCATGCACACACGCAACAAAGCAACAGTAGCTCTTTCAGGTGATGGTGCTGACGAAATGTTTGCCGGATATAACAAGCATATGGCACATTTTAAAGCAAACAATAAAAATTTTGTTAATGCTATTATTAAAACAGGCTCTCCTTTCTGGAAAAAAATTCCTCAATCGAGGAACAATAAATTTGGGAACACAATAAGACAAATAAATCGTTTCTCAGAAGGACTTAATCTATCCGAAAAAGAAAGATACTGGCGATGGTGTGCAATCAGTAATGAAACACAAGCAGATAATTTATTAAATTTGAAATACGACAAGAGTAATTATAAAGAAATTAAAAAATTAATTTTAAAAAACATTACTCAAAATTCAACAATATCAGATATTCTATATTCTGACATGCACTTGGTTTTACAAAGCGATATGCTTACTAAAGTTGACCTTATGTCTATGGCAAACAGCCTCGAAGTAAGAACACCTTTTTTAGACCATAATGTTGTTGATTTTGCTTTTCAATTACCTGATAGTTACAAGATTAACAAATCAATAAAAAAAAGAATATTGCAAGACACTTTCCGACAATATCTGCCCGAGGAATTATATAATAGACCAAAACACGGTTTTGAAGTTCCACTTTTAAAATGGTTTCGCAACGAGCTAAAATCAACAATAACCGATGACCTTTTAAATGATAAATTTATTGAAGAACAAGCTATCTTTAATGTTGAAGAAATTAAAAAAATGAAGTTGAAATTATTCTCAACAAACCCTGAAGATATTCAATCTCAAATATGGAGTTTAATCGTTTTTCAATATTGGTGGAAAAAAAACTTTCATTAATCAACTAAATACCAATACTTATAATATATTTGCAACAATTTTATTAAAGTTTATGTAAACTTGAATAAAAAAGCATAAATTTGACAAAAATTTAATAACAATGCCAAAAATTTTACGAATAATTAATCGATTTAATATTGGTGGACCTACCTATAATGCAGCCTATCTTACAAAGTACCTATCGAACGATTTTGAGACATTATTAGTTGGTGGCGAAAAAGAAAAAAGTGAAGACAGTTCAGAATATATTATTCGCAACCTTGGTATTGAGCCTGTAATTATTCCTGAGATGCATCGTTCAATTAATCCAAGACATGACTTAGTAGCCTATCGTAAATTAAAAAAAATTATTGAATCTTATAAACCTGACATTGTACATACACATGCATCAAAAGCAGGAACTATTGGACGAATAGCAGCTTTACGAAGTAATGTTCCTGTAATTATTCACACTTTTCACGGTCACGTTTTTCATTCATATTTTAACTCATATAAAACAAAAGTATTTCAAAATATTGAACAGAGCTTAGCAAAAAAAAGTAGTAAAATTGTAGCAATTAGCGATTTACAAAAAAAAGAGCTGACTGAAAAATATAATATTACATCTGCAAATAATATTGAGGTAATCCCTCTTGGTTTTGATTTAGATAGGTTTCATCAGAACAATGCATTAAAAAGAAAAGAATTTAGAGAAAAATATAATATTGATGATGATGAGATTGCAATTGGTATTGTTGGGCGATTGGTGCCAATTAAAAACCACGATTTATTTTTAGAATCAATTAAATATATAAAAGAAAATACCTCAAAAAAAATTAGAGCATTCATAATTGGAGATGGCGAAAGCAGACATAATTTAGAGAAAAAATCGAAAGAATTAAGATTAGATTATGTTGACGGAACGCAAACAAACAAAAAAGCAACTCTTACCTATACATCTTGGATTAAAGATATTGACTTTGCATATGCAGGTTTAGATATAATAACACTGACATCGCTTAACGAAGGAACACCTGTTAGTCTTATCGAGGCTCAAGCTGCAAACAAGCCTATAGTTAGCACAAATGTTGGAGGTATTGAGAATGTTGTTATTCCACAAACTACAGCTCTGCTTTCGAAAAATGATGATGTTAATGACTTTTCACAAAAACTTTTCTCTCTAATAGAAGACGATAACTTGAGATTCAGTTTGTCGCAAAAAGGCTGGCAACATGTTCATAACAAATTTCATTATTCCCGTCTAGTAAGCAACACAGAAAACTTATATTATAAGCTTTTGTGTGGTTAATCCCAAATAATTAAATTCAGTTAGTATTTATTCATTAATTACCGTTTGAGATAGGATTGTATCTTAAAAATATTCTCTTCCACTTTCAATTTCCTAACGAAATATTAAGATTAATCAGAATAAAACAGCTTTTTATCAATTTTAATTAATTTGTTAAAAAGAAATTTTTATCTTTGATAATTGAAAAATTGTTTTCGTATAGATACTAATACATAATTTATTAGTATTAGGAACATAACAACAAATATTTCTAATGAAAAAATACTTAACGTTTATACTTATCACTATATTATTTGCCTCTTGCAGGGTAATTGACCCGAGTGAAATGTTTCAAACAGAAAAAAACTTTAAATATTCTAAATTCCAAGCATCAAAAAAAGAGTATATTATTCAACCGTTTGACAAATTGAATTTAAGAATATACACAAACGATGGTTTCAGACTTATTGACGTACAAGCTAATGCCGGCAACAATTTTCAAAACAGAAATATCATATCTTATCTGGTTGAATATGACGGCAAAGTAAAAGTTCCAACTTTAGGCAGAATAAAAATATCCGGTTTAACAATAAGAGAAGCTGAATTATTGCTAGAAGAAAAATATTCACAATATTATAAAAATCCTTTTGTAATAATAAATGTAACAAACCGAAGAATAATAGTTTTTTCAGGTGGAAGCTCAAAAGGTTCTGTATTACCTATTACAAATGAAAATTTCACATTAATTGAAGCTTTAGCCCAAGCAGGAGGAATTGACAATTTCGGCAAATCATATAGGATAAAACTAATAAGAGGGAATTTGAACGACCCTCAAGTTTTTCTATTTAATGTGTCTGACTTAACGGATATGAAAAAAGCAAATTTCTTACTTCAGGCAAACGATATTATTTATGTAGAAACAAGACCAAGATATGCATCAAAAATATTGGTTGAACTAGCACCCTATATGAGTTTATTAACTACAATATTATTAATTGCAAGTATCCTTTAACAAATATTAAACAAAAATGCAGCAAAATAAAATCCCAATAATAAACGAAAAATTTGATCTCCAAATTTTCTTGTTAATTTTAAAGAAAAATGTTTGGCTTACTTTTTTGTTTATTATATTATCACTTTTCGGAACCTTTATTTTCTTAAGATACACACCACCTGTATACAAATCTGTTTCAATTATACAAATTAACAACGAAGGCAGTAAAGCTCAAAAAATTCTTAATATAGAAGATATTTATGAAAAAAAAGATATTTCTAATGTTATTGAATTATTAAGATCAAAAGAATTTCTAAAACGAGTATTTAAAAAACTACCCCTTGAAATAGAATATTATACTCAGGGAACTTTTCAATCAACAGAATTATACAGGACTTCGCCTTTTATTGTTAAAACAAAGATTAAAAATCCCAGTATTTACAATACTCCAATATTTGTTAATTTTAATAATAAAAATTCATTTTCTATTCAATACGAAATTAATGGGAACGAATATAAATATGAATTAAAAACAAACACATGGAATCTTATATGTGGGGGTGAGATTAAATTAAACATTAATAATTACAAAAGAATAGAATTGCAACAAAGCAATCTTAAAAAAACTGCTTATTCATTTATTATAAATAATCCTGATAACATTTACCTAAAGCATATTGACGAAATAGAAATAAGACTTTTAAATAAATATGCTAACACAATTGAAATATCTTGCACTTCTAATAATGCAAATAAAACATCGGAAATGGTAAACACTATTGCCGAAGAATATATGAAATATGATATTGAAAAGAAAAAAGAAAGTGCTCAAAATATTTTATCGTTTATTGATTTGCAACTAAAATCGGTTTATAAAAATCTTGACCATACAGAAAAACAGTTGCATGAGTTTAAAAAAGAAAATAAACTAAATTATAATATTTTATCAAATCAAAACTCTGCTCCAATATTTACAACAAAAATCACAGAATTTCAAAATGAAATACTAAATATAGATTTTCAACTAGTTACTCTAAATAGAATTCAGAAACAAATTGTAAAAGGTAAAGATTCCAATATTTATGAAATTATAGCAATATTATCAGGAACAAAATTCGATGGTGTTATTGTAAATGTATTAAACAATCTTCAAAAATTAATATCAAAAAAACAACAATTACTAAACGATGTAACTTCAAATAATTACCAAATAACAACAATTGATAAGCAAATTAATAATCAAAGACAATTAATAATTGAACTATTAAGTACAACAATAAATAGATTAAGCGAGCAAAAGAACGATTATAAAAAGAAAGTTGATGAATATGAAAATAAGATATTTAACAATGCTTCTTATGAAGTTGAATATTCAAAATTAGATCGTTTATATTCAATAAATGAAGGATTTTACCATCAATTAATTGCAAAAAAAGCTGAATATTTAATTTCTCAAGCCGGTTATGTGTCATTAAACGAAATTCTAGAAAAATCTGATGTTCCTAGAAAAGCAATTTATCCCATCAAAAAAAATATTGCACTAATCTTTATATTATTAGGAATTATATTAAGCTTAATAATTATTTTTATAAAATATCTTATTTACGATGAAGTAACATCAATTGAGAACCTCAAAAATTATACTGATGTGCCGGTTTTGGGTGCAATTCCTAACTATAAAAAGCAAATACCTGTATCTCAACTTTTAATTGATGTAAAGCCTAACTCAATTTTTACGGAATCTTTTAGAAATATTCGTTCTAACTTGCAATTCATTTCTCACGAAAAAGGTTCTAAAGTAATTACAGTTACATCTACTATTGCAGGGGAAGGTAAAACATTTATTTCTATTAACTTAGCAGGAATACTGTCAATATCTAATAAAAAAGTTATTTTGCTTGACTTTGATTTACGAAAACCTCGTATTCACCTTGGTTTTGATACTGATAATAACAAAGGTATAAGTACAATTCTTATTAATCAACACTCTATTGAAGACTGCATTAAACACTCTGAAAAAAATAATTTTGATTATATTACAGCCGGTCCTGTTCCTCCAAATCCTTCAGAAATAATTATTTGTGAAGAAAAAGATAAGTTGCTTGATACTCTTAAAAAGCAATACGATTATATAATTATTGACACCCCTCCTATTGGTATTGTTACAGATGCAATGGATAATATTCAAAAAGCTGATTATCCAATTTATGTAATAAAAGCAAATTCTTCGAAACGATATTTTATAAACAATATTAACAATTTATACAAAAACAAAAATCTAACTAATTTATCTGTAATTCTCAATGGAATTCGTTTACAAGCATCGAACATGAAATACGGTTACGGATATGGTTATTATGATGATGACATCGAAACAAAAAAAACAACTATTATAAAAAAAATATTTAAAAAATTAATACATGAATGATATCTACTACTTTATCATATTTTTCTTTATAACGTTTTTAGTAAGCTTTTTTGAAAATAAATTTTTTCTAAAAAAGTCAATAAAGATTAACTTTCGAAAATCGAATATATCGGCTGTTCGTTGGGAAACACAAACAAAACCCATTTTTGGTGGAATAACTTTTTACTCAATATTCTTACTAACAATTACTTACTACTTTTTTTTCGTTTCGTCATCTATGTCGACAAGCAATATTGTAACAATAGTAGTAATTACCATTGCTTTTTTTATGGGACTCGCCGATGATTTACTTAACACTTCTCCGCATTTTAAATTCCTTTTCCAACTGCTAATTGCCACAATACTAGTTTATTTCGGAATTTATATTAACATAACTCAATATATATATCTAAATTATTTCATAACTTATTTTTGGGTAATTGGAATTATGAACTCAATAAATATGCTTGACAATATGGATGCAATTAGTTCATCAATATCAATAAGCATTTTAATTGGTGTTGTTTTAAATATTATCTTATCTGATAATGCTTCTATTTTCGAAATTCTTATTACAATTGCCACAATTGCATCATTATCTAGCTACTTAATTTTTAACTGGCATCCATCAAAATTATACATGGGTGATAACGGAAGCCAATTTCTTGGAGCTGTATTAGCAATTTTAGGTATTATGTTTTTCTGGAACTACAATAATTCATTCATACACACAATTAGTTTATCAAAACAACTTCTAATTACAATAATCGCCTTTATTATACCAATTACAGATACGACATCTGTTACAATTAATCGATTGTTAAAAAAGAAATCGCCTTTTATTGGAGGTAAAGATCATACTACTCACCACCTCTCATATCTTGGTTTTTCTGACCAAAAAGTTGCAATAATACTAATGCTTTTATCATTTCTATCTGTACTAATTTCAATATATATTGCTAATTATATTATTATTTGGGAACCTATTCATATAGTTATATATAGCTTCTATGCATTTGTAATATTTATCACTCTTTACTCAATAACCAGAATATCAAAACCTAATAATTAATAATTAATAATTTCTACATTAAATATTAAAAAACACTCCAATTTAATTATGAAAAAATTTGGAATAAAATATTTTAATAAAATAAAATGCAGCAATATTTCTAAAGTAATATTCTTCATTTTGTCAATAATGTTTATTATTCACACTTCTATATTTTGGGACACAAATAAAAATAATGAATTAGAAAAGAATGTACCCCATTACACGCAGTCAATTCAAATACCAAAAAAACTTGAATTTGCCGGAGAAAAAGTTCCTGTTGAAAATTTTGACGTTTACGAAAGTCTCGATAGGGAATTATCTATAAATGCTTTTTGGCACTCACAAACAATTTTATTTATAAAAAAAGCAAACAGATTTTTTTCTATAATAGAACCTATATTAAAAAAGCATAATGTTCCTGATGACTTTAAATACATGGCTGTTGCCGAAAGCGGATTAATGAATGCTGTTTCTCCCTCAGGAGCAAAAGGTTATTGGCAATTTTTAGAACCTACAGCCAAAGAATATGGACTTGAAATAAACAATGAAATTGACGAAAGATATAATATTGAGAAATCAACCGAGGCGGCTTGTATGTTTCTAAATAAATCTTATGAAAAATATAACAATTGGACGCTGGCAGCTGCATCGTATAATTTTGGACGTAAAAATTTAAACAAGCAAATTGAGCGACAAAAATCTAACAATTATTACAATCTTATTTTAGGAGAAGAAACAGGCAGATATGTTTTTCGAATTCTTGCAATTAAAATGATATTATCCAACCCGCATAAATATGGTTTCAATATTAACAATAAAGACCTTTATCCAATTATACCCACATATAAAGTAACTATTGATTCTTCGGTTACAGATTTTGCGAAATTTGCTCAGGATTTATCCATAAATTATAAAATATTAAAAATATTTAATCCTTGGCTTCGCGAAAATTTTTTAACTAATAAGAATAAAAAAACTTACGAAATAATTATTCCTAAAAAAGGTTATAGAACTTTTAAAAATTAAGAATTATAGTGTAAACTTTTAATCCTGAAGTATCGGGATTTCTCTGGCTAAATTTCATTTTGAGGTGCCGGATATAATAAATATAATTGTATTAACCCTCTTTATTCATACAAAAACGAAGTGAATTGTATGAATGTGTGATAGATAGTGGGGTGCAAAGCGGGAAACCCCGATTTAGTAATACCCAAATTTGGGGTTAATGAAATACCCAAATTTGTTGGT
>QMPG01000040.1 GCA_003648455.1 Bacteroidota bacterium | reverse complement strand
TTAATAAACTGTGCTTTTTTGTTTGTAATAAGTCGATTATATGTATCAAAATTAATTCTCTTGCCAAGCAATCCAATATCAAAAATTTCATTTCTCGAAGTTGATAATAATTTACCGTTAATATCATATAAATTAATATCTGTATAAAAAACATTTGAAAACTTAGTGAGTAATGAATTCAAATATTCGGGCGATACATCTGATAAATTGTTCTCGTACCCTAATTTATGTTCTAACTCAACCAAAACAGATTGAATTTTCTCACTAATATTTTTATTCTGATTTTGCTTAAACTGTCGAATACTATAATAAACAGTTACTCCTGCAATTACTAGTAATGAAAAAATAAGAATCGACAATATTGAAATTTTAATTTTATTTTTAATGTTTAAATTAAAATCAACTTTCAAGGTCTTGTTAAACAATAAAATAATTGTAATAATAATATAATAAAAGATAAAAAAATATGAGAATGAGATTAGTTCATCGATAAAACGAACAGAGGGTTTACTAATTATTATTGATGTTTGTTTGTCGAAATTATGAATTAAATGGTCGTGTCCCTCAAATTTAAAAAAAATGTTTTTATTTCCTGAATTTTCATATACACTTTGATCTAAACTGTAAGGAAAATTTCCTGAGCGGGTAATTAATTTATTGTATTTATAAATTGCATAACTATAAGAATTTTTGGGCTCCACATTAATCTTATCGTCAAGCAAAAGTTCGGGATAACCAAGAGCCTTTGAATATTGTTTTGAATCTAGACTGATAAAAGCAGTATATTCAAAATTAACATTTGATTTATATTTAATTGCTCCTAAATAACTTATTCGTCCACTAATATTATCGAGAAAATAAAAATTCGATTTCGACAATTTCACCCCCATGCTGTCTGTCAAAAATTTAAAAAATCCGTAACAATACTCTAATTTGTTATCCGGTTGCTGTATAAAAACACTATCGTAAGGTGAGCATATTGTTAATTGAAAATCATATTTATCGAAATATCCGGAAAAATATTTAGTTTTTATATAATCGTAAATACTATCGTAGTTAAACTCCGAATAATTTAATTTATTAACAAGCTGTTTATCTGCTTTCATGCCTTTGTCAATATCAACTAACATTAGTTCTGCAATAGGGTCACGTTCGCGGGCAAGATTTCCGGCCAATATCTTTTCTTGTTCGGTTTCTTTTGCAACTATCTGTGTTCTAATAAAAAAAGTAATAAATAACGAAAACAAAAAAACCAGTATCACATAAGTTAAATAATGAAACTTGCTTTTAAATCTTATATAAAACACAAATAATATGATGCCAATAAAAAACATTATTGACAACAGTTGAATATTTAAAATTTGAGTGTGATGAAAAAACAAGCAAAAAGAAAGTAGGATTATTAAGGATAAAACAAACAGCAAATAAAACTGCTTTAATGTCATTATTTTTTTAATTATTAATGCTGCTTTATCAATCAATAATGCGATTGAAAAAAACAATAATCCAATAATCAGGAATGAAACAAGACTGTATCCTGTGAGGCTTAAAATCTTGTATGCTTGCAACGAAATTGATGAATTAAAAATTAAACTCCTCAGCAAAAAAACCGCAGCCACACAACTCATTTCTACTATAAAAATTAATAATAATGAAACTAAGTATTTTACTCTTCCTTTAATTATTAATTTATCTGAAATAAAAAAATGGGTGTGCAATCCGTAAAGTATAAAAAATACGATAATTGAATTTATTAACAAATCTCCTAAGGATGGAAATAAAAACGATGATGCATATATTTCAGGATTAAATAAGCTAACAGAATAGAAACAATTAAACAAACTAAATTTAAGTGATAAAAAACGGAATAAAAGCAATGATGAAGATATAATGATAAAAAGCAATTGTCTTTTTTTAAGGACTTTTAATTGATAAAGAAAAATCTGAAAATAAAACAAAAACAATACAATACTAATAAAAAACAGAACAAACGACAGGTTTAAACAATAACAAGCTTGTCTTTTATTTTTTTCGCTATGCAAAGAAAAAAGATACTCGTTTTTATTATTTACAATATTAAAAAATTCGTCGTTTTTGTCTTTGCTGATTACAAAATATTCGGGCAAGTTAAATTGTTTTGTGAAACTATTATGCAAAAATTTATTATGATTAAGATATTCTGTTTTTAGCGAAACGATGCCAACAACCTTATAATTGTCAATAGTTTTTGTATTAACATCGAGCCAAACATTCTCCAGTTTTATAATTTTGTCATTAAGCTCCGAATCAGAAAAAAAATTGCTTACAGGAATAATATTATCTGACCAAAAGGCAAGCGTATCGTTTTTGTAAACTAATATTGTTATACCAGACTCTTTAAATAAATCTTTATAAAAAGAATAATTTTCATTTTTAAAATCATTCAATTTTGTGTCTTTTAATTTAACCACAGTCGAATCAATCAACCGGTCTCTATAATTTTCTTTGCTGAGAATTTTATTTTGGAATTGTTTTACTTTAGCATTTACATAAAAATTATTAAAGCTGTTGCTTTTAAACAACAAGGCAGCTAACAGAAAAAACACTGCAAGAATTAAAATAATATTTTTATATCGTAGCTTCATGTTCTTTTATTTACAGATTGGGGATTCGTAATTAGTGATTGGTAATTGGTAACTCATAATTCTTAATTCTTAATTCTTAATTCGTAATTCCTAATTCTCAAACATGGTGATATGGTTCGTTTTTCAATATTGTAAAAGCACGGTAAATCTGCTCAACAAAAATTAGTCGCACCATTTGATGAGAAAAAGTCATTTTCGACAAAGCAATTTTACTATCAGCTCTTGCATAAACCTCAGAAGAAAAACCATAGGGACCACCAACAACAAAAAACAAGTTTTTAATTCCACTTAACATTCTTTTCTGAATAAATTTTGAAAATTCCACAGACGAAAAACCCTTAGCATTTTCATCTAACAAAACAACATAATCGGAAGTCTTAATATTTTTAAAAATTAACTCACCCTCTTTTTCTTTTTGCTGTTCAAAAGTTATTTTTTTTGTATTTTTTATATCCGGAATAGTTCGAATCTCAAACTGAATATAGTGTTTTAACCTACTTTCGTAAATCGAAATTCCTTTTTTTAAATAGTCAGCATCTGTTTTACCAACCATTAATAAAATAATTCTCATCTGTTATTTATTTTGTATTTAATTCCTAATATCCAGTTTCCAATTTCATTGTATAATTATTTCCTTCTCAATATGATGAAAACAAGTAATTTGTTAAAATTTCATAATGTTTATTTCTTGTATAGGAGTTCTTAAATCTGCTTACACTAAACAAAAATCCTGCCATGTAAAAAACCTAAAGAGCTGTTACTTTCAACTTTAAACTTTCTAAACTAATAATATTTTCGTAAATTGCATTGTTAAAAATATTTATGTTAATTTTACCCTTTGTAAGCTCGTAATAATTTATAAACTTACAAAAATTAAATTTTATTTCATGATTTTTTTTAATCACATATCAAATTTCTTTACTAAAAAACATAGTCTTTTAGTAATAACATTTCTTTTATCACTATCATTATTTAGTGCTAACAACAATTTGTGGCAAAATCAAATACCGAGAGGAATAATAACATCGATAAAAACAGGCGATGCAAAAACATTAGCAAACTATTTCAAACCAACCATTGAATTAATAGTAATTCAAACCACAAACATTTTTAGTAAAGCACAAGCCAAAATCATTTTAAACGATTTCTTCACAAGACACAAACCAACCGATTTTAAAATTATACACACAGGCAAATCAGACGATTCGTTATATGCTATTGGCACTCTTAAAACCGAAGATAATGTTTTTCGTGTTTACTTTCTACTAAAAACAAAAGACAAAACTCAATATATTGAACAATTAAGAATTGAATACGAAAATGAATAACAACTATTTAGACGAATTTATACAAAATGCTTTTAACGAAGATATAGGCGAAGGCGATCACACTTCATTTGCATGCATACCAAACAACACAAAAGGCAAAGCCCAACTTCTAATTAAACAAGATGGAATTATTGCAGGTATTGAAATTGCAAAAAAAGTGTTTAATAAGTTTGATAATAATTTACTTGTAGAAACTTTTATTAACGACGGCAAAGAAGTTAAAATCGGCGACATTGCTTTTACTGTTGAAGGAAAAGTTGTTTCAATTCTGCAAACTGAAAGAATTGTGTTAAACATAATGCAACGCATGAGTGGCATTGCAACACAAACAAACAGGTATGTAGAAAAAATTAAAGACTTAAAAACCAAGGTTCTCGACACACGAAAAACAACTCCGGGACTTCGCATGCTTGAAAAAGAAGCCGTGAAAATTGGAGGAGGTGTAAATCATCGCATGGGGCTTTACGATATGATTATGATAAAAGATAACCATGTTGATTATTCCGGTGGGATTAAAAATGCAATAAAAAACACTAAAGAATATTTAAAAAACAATAATCTGGATATTAAAATTGAAGTCGAAGCAAGATCAATTGATGAAGTAAATGAAATACTCAAAATTGGAGGAATAAATCGCATTATGCTCGACAACTTCACGCCTGACGAAACAAAAAAAGCCGTTGAAAAAATTAATGGTAAATTTGAAACAGAATCATCAGGAGGAATTAACCTTGAAACCATTCGCTCTTATGCCGAATGTGGGGTTGATTATGTTTCGGTTGGAGCTCTTACACATAATTTTCAAAGTCTGGATATGAGTTTAAAAGCTATTGATTATGGCAAGCTTAAAAAAAATTAAAATAAAATTAAAATGGAAATATTTCCGTTTATCAGCAAAAGCCAAAAAAGTAACACTTCCGGGTTTTGACGGAGTACCTCTTTATGATGTAAGTGTTTTTTTTATTAATGGTTTATATAAAGGATCAATCTCTCTTCGTGCTTCTGCTGTTGCTTACAGTTTTTTTTTAGCTTTATTTCCTGCAATAATTTTCCTTTTTACACTTATTCCATATATCCCAATAAAAAACTTTCAAACGGAACTGCTTCATATGATTAGTGGTATTATGCCTCATAATGCTTACTCGACAATACAAACAACAATAGAAGATATTGTCATGCACAAACGTGGAGGTTTGCTTTCTTTTGGTTTTTTTGCCTCGTTAATTTTTTCTACTAATGGTATTGCCGCAATGATTTCTGCATTTAATGTTACTGTTAACTCTTTTGAAAACAGAAATTGGTTTAGTATTCGTTTTATATCACTAATTTTAGTGTTAATTCTTACTTTATTAACAACTGTTGCAATTAGTTTAATTACATTTAGTCAATCTTTTTTAAATCATTTAGTGAGTATTGGGATTCTTCATGATAACATCACATATTATCTGATTTATTTCGGGCAATTTCTAATTATTATTGTTGCTTACTTTCTTGCAATATCTTTTCTTTATTATCTTGCTCCCGCAAAAAAAACAAAATGGCGTTTCATATCTGCAGGGTCAACTTTGTCAACTGTTCTATCAATAATAATATCGTTTATTTTTTCATTTTATATTAACCATTTTGGAAGATATAATACTCTTTACGGTTCAATTGGTACTATAATTGTAATTTTATTAATGTTATACATAAATGCTTTTGTTTTATTAATTGGGTTTGAATTAAATACAGGAATTAAAAACGCTCAACTTAAAAAAATAAAACCATTTTTTCACAAAAAATTAAAAAAATAAATTCGTGAACAGCGAGGGCTTGGCTTTGAGCGAAACCCCCGCTCGAAAAAACATTTAAACATGCAAAAATTTTTAATTATCATTACATCTGTTCTATTTTTTTCAGTTACTAATCTGTTTTCTCAAAACAAGTATACTCAATATGGTCTTGCGTCATTCTATGCCGATAAATTTGAAGGGCACATTACTGCTAATGGAGAAAAATATTCACATTCAAAACTAACGGCGGCTCATCTCAATTTCCCGTTTAACACAAGAGTAAAAGTTACAAATCTTTCAAATAATAAATCTGTTATCGTTAGAATAAACGACAGAGGTCCTTTTGGAAAAGACAGGATTATTGATCTCTCAAAATCTGCTGCAAAAAAACTCAATTTTATTAAAAGCGGGATAACTCAAGTAAAAGTAGAAATTGTTGATTTCCCAAAAGAAGATATAAATAAAAATGTTGATAAAAAAAGCAGCAATAATAATTACAAACCATATATCAACAATAATAAAGAAATATATGAATTTAACTCTAGCAAGGCTAATCCAAATGGTTTTGGAGTGCAAATTGCAAGTTACAAAGAGCTCTCCAATTTAATGAGAATTTGTGACAGCTTAAAAAACGTTTACAATAAAAAAATCTATGTTCAGGTTTCTAATATTAATGATAACAAATTATATAGAGTAATTTTAGGAAATTTTTCAGATACAAAAAAAGCCGAAACTTTTAAAAGCTCAATTCAGAATAAATACCCTGGTTGTTTTATTGTTGATTTTAGAAATAAATAGTTTAATTATTTTTGATACAAAAAAATCTAAACAAAAATAATCATTAAATTTTTGTCAAAAAAAACTAAACATATCGCCGGTTTGTTGTTTGTGATAATTCTAATAATTATTACAAAACAATCATTTGCAATAAATAGAACAGAAACCACCACACCCGACAGCATTTTTGTAAAAGGTGGTAGTTATGTTGTTATTGATAATAAATTAATGTATTTCAAAACCGACACTGTTATTATTAATTCCGACACAATCACAATTAACAAAAACACACACAAAGCAAAAAAATCGGCTGAGTTCTATAACAAACTTGGAGAAAAAACATCAAAAAAAAACCTTGTCGGTAAGTTCTACGGATTAATTTTTGTTCCTGCCACAGATACATCAACAAAAAATCAAAATTCAATTAGAAACGAATCTGAATTCTTAAAATATAGAGGTAAAATCATTAAAAATATTCATGTAAAAACATTAGATGTTTTTGAAACAAGCCTATCAGACACTCTTCAACAAGTTAATACATTTGCTGCGAGAACCGCAAACCGAATTCATGTACGCACAAACAAACGAATCATTAAAAACAATCTTTTGTTTTATAAAGGAGACACTGTTAATCCATATATTATTGCCGATAATGAAAGAATTATAAGAGATTTATCTTTTATTACCGATGCAAAAATTATTCTCACACCCGAGCTTATCGATACTAACTATGTCAATATCACTATTTTAACCAAAGATGCATGGACAATCGGACTTGAAGGTCAGATATATGATAAAACAAGTGGACGAATTGATATTTTTGATAAAAATATTTTTGGCACAGGTAATCAGCAAGTAAATAAGTTTTACTTAAATTCAGATAATATTAAAAAAAACGGCTATAAAGGGTATTACAGAATTAATAATATTAAAGGTTCTTTTATTTCGGGAGAATTAAAATATTTCAATCTTTATGAACGAACGACTTATGAAATTAACTTTAAGAAAAAATTTCTTACTCCTGATGTAAAATATGCAGGTGGTCTAACCCTAAACAAAACCTTCCTATACGATAATATTTCCATAAATGATTCTATGACATTTACTATACCTCTTGGCTATAACTACGAAGATTTATGGATAGGTAGAAGTTTTAAAATACAAAACAAAATTATAGGCAAAAAAGAAAGAGCCCGATTAATTATTTCGGCAAGACTAATGCGAAAAGAATTTACCGAACGACCAAATATAGCACCTGATTCTAATCAAATGTTTTATAATATTACAAGAGGCTTGGCAAGCATTGGTTTTTCTAAACAACATTATTACAAAACAAAACTTATACGTGGTTTTGGTAAAACAGAGGATATTCCTTATGGTAGCCTTATTGAATTTACTTTTGGTTCTGAATTAGATAATTATGAAAACAGATTTTATTCAGGACTGAGTTTTTCAAAAGGTATAGTAACTAAAAAATTATATTATTTTAATTCAAAGATTTCAATTGGAAGCTACTTTAATAATAACTCATACGAAAATGCAATAATTAGATTTGACGGAATTTATATGTCAAAATTAATTAATTTTCATGGAATAAGAACCAGGCACTATCTCAAAATTAATTACACAAATGGCTTTAAAAGGTATGATGAAGAGCATTTAAATATAAACAGAGATAATGGTATTAGAGATTTTTCATTAAGCACTCTTTATGGAAAGAAACGATTTAGCGGCAAAATTGAAAATGTAATCTTCCCTTCTTTTTATTATTATGGTTTTGGTGCAGCTATTTTTACTTTTGTCGATTTTGGTGTAGTTGGTAATAATAACAATTTTGTTTTTAAAAATAAATATTATTCAGGTATAGGCATAGGTTTTAGAATAAGAAACGATAATTTGGTGCTTCACTCTTTTGAAATTCGTATTGCTTATTATCCACGTAAACCTCCTGACTTTGAAAACATGACTATCCATATTTCAAATCAAGATTTTGAAATAAATGACTTCAGCACAAATGTACCTGAAATTATTAAATATGAATAAATTTAGCAATCAAGATGCGTGGGTATTTATCTGTAATTCAACCGGTTTAAATACAAACAACACTGATTTAGCATACAATAACAGAAAAAATCCGTAAAATTCAGTTAAATCAGTGTTATCAGTGTTCTGTTTTTAATTTATTTATTTATATTCTTCAAGCTCAGCACTTGAGCACATCAAATTTCTATCGCCATAACCGTTATCAATTTTACTTACAGCCGGCCAAAACTTATTATAAACAATCCAATCTAATGGGTAACATGCTTTTTGTCTGCTATATTTATGTTTCCATTCTAAAATAGCAATATCTTTAGCCGAGTGAGGGGCATTTACTAAAACATTATCTTCAGCATCAGCCTTACCTCTCTTAATGTCTTCTATTTCTTCACGAATGGCTAACATTGTTTCAATAAAACGGTCTATTTCCTCCTTCGACTCACTTTCGGTTGGTTCTACCATAAGAGTCTCATGAACAGGGAATGATAATGTTGGAGCATGAAAACCATAATCCATTAAACGACGGGCAATATCACCTGTTTCAATTCCATATTCATGTTTAAAAGTTCTGCAATCTAAAATCATTTCATGCGCACATCTGCCGTTTTCTCCGGTATAAAGAACTCCATAAGCTTCTTGTAGGGATGATGCAATATAATTAGCATTTAGAATTGCAATTTTTGTAGCTTCGGTTAAACCATCAGCACCTAACATTTTAACATAAGCATGAGATATTGGTAATAAACCTGCACTACCAAACTGAGCAGACGAAACTGCTGCTACTCCTTTGTTGCCACCAGTATTTACAATAGGATGAGTAGGCAAATAATCAACCAATTTATCGTTTACACAGATTGGTCCAACACCTGGTCCGCCACCACCGTGAGGACTTGAGAATGTTTTATGCAAATTCAAGTGGCATACGTCAGCACCAATATAACCAGGACTTGTTAATCCAATTTGAGCATTCATATTAGCACCATCCATATATACTAATCCACCATTTTTATGAGTAATTTCAACCATCTCTTTAATGGCACTTTCGAAAACACCATGAGTTGACGGATATGTTACCATAAATGCACTTAAATTATCTTTATGTTGTTCGGCTTTATTTTTAAAATCTTCTAAATTAATGTTTCCTTTTTCATCACAATCAACAATAACAACTTCTGCACCACACATGTGAGCACTTGCAGGATTTGTTCCATGAGCCGAAGATGGTATTAAAACCACATTACGATGAGCGTCTCCATGATCTAAATGATATTGACGTATAACCATTAAACCTGCATACTCACCTGCTGCACCTGAATTTGGCTGAAATGAAACACCAGAAAAACCTGTTATAACACATAAATCTTTTCCTAAATCTTCAACTAACTCCTTATATCCCAGTGCTTGATTTTCAGGAACAAAAGGATGAATTCCTCCAAACTCTGCCCAACTTAATGCCAACATTGAATTTGCCGAATTTAATTTCATCGTACATGATCCTAATGGGGTCATCGAATGAGTTAATGATAAATCTTTACGCTCTAATTTTTTAATGTATCTCATCATTTCTGTTTCTGAATGAAATGTATTAAAAACCTTTTCTTCAAGAAATGTTGATTGTCTTACAAATTTTTTATCGAAATAAATATCATTATTTATTTCATTAATTTTATTTACAGATGTATTTTTTGCTAGAGCAAAAATTTCAATAATTAAATTAATATCATTAACATTTGTTGTCTCATCAACACTAATACCAATTGTTTTATCATCAATATAATTAAAATTAATTTCTCTTTCAAGAGCTAATTTCTCAATATCTTTTGAACTTATATTTTCAGATAATTTTATTTGAATTGTATCAAAATAATTTTCGATTTCTTGTTTATAGCCTAATTTTGATAATTCCTGATTTAAAACACCCGCACATGAATGAATATTATTTGCAATGCGTTTCATCCCATCTTTACCATGATAAGAAACATATAAACCGGCCATTGTTGCCATTAAAGCCTGAGAAGTACAAATGTTTGATGTAGCTTTTTCTCTTTTAATATGTTGCTCACGTGTTTGTAGTGTCATTCGTAACGCTTGTTCTCCATTAGCATCAACTGAAATTCCAATAATACGTCCCGGCATGTTTCTAACATATTTTTGTCGTGTAGCAAAATAACCTGCATGTGGACCACCATAAAACATTGGGAGACCAAGGCGTTGTGTGTTACCAACAACAATGTCTGCACCCCATTCAGCCGGAGGAGTTAACATTACCAAACTTAAAATATCGGCAACAACAGTAACTAGCCCTTTATTCTCGTGAATTTTTGACACAAAATCGGCATAATCAACTATTTCTCCATTAGCAGCAGGATATTGAACAACTGCTCCAAAAATTTTATCGTCTGGTTCAAATTCTTTAAAATCACCAATAATTAATTCAATGTCGAAAGGACTAGTTCGTGTTTTTAAAACATCTAAAGTTTGTGGAAAAATATTTTTATCTATAAAAAGCTTATTCCCGTTATTTTTGGCTAAAGAGCGATCTCTTTTTCGATACATCATAAGAACAGCTTCGGCTGCTGAAGTACCTTCGTCTAATAACGATGAGTTAGCGATTTCCATTCCTGTAAGTTCCATAATGGCAGTTTGGAAATTTAACAACGCCTCTAACCTACCCTGCGATATCTCTGCCTGATAAGGTGTGTATGAAGTATACCAACTTGGGTTTTCAAACACATTACGTAAAATAACCGAAGGTGTAATAGTGTTATAATATCCCAAACCAATATAAGTCTTAAATAGCTTGTTTTTTGAAGCTATCTTCTTTATTTTATTAAGATATTCATATTCACTTATTCCCTCAGCTAAATCTAAAGGTTTATCTAAACGAATTGACTCAGGTATTGTTTGATCAATTAACTCATCAACTGATGTAACACCTATCTTTTTTAACATTTCGTCAACTTCCTGAACTCTTGGTCCATTATGACGATGATAGAATTTTTCTGTTGCCATTTAAGTATATCTTTTTATTGATGTTAATTATTATTACTATTTTATAAATTTTAGCAAGATTATTAATTTTTAATATAAAAATCAAAAATATAATTATGTTAGAAAACAAAAAATCAATATTTATTTTTTCTTTATAGATTTTTCACTAATTTTAAATTTTAGTAAATTTAATATAAGATAATGTTTAATTAATCGACTTAATGATTTTATTTTAGATTTCTTATATGGAATTTCTCTATTTTTTTATAATGCTTATTTAATATTCTAAAAATAAAATTAACACCAATGAAATATCTAATATCTTTATTATCAATATTTTTAATAATTAATGTTTCTCCTGCACAAAATACTGTTTGGCTCTTAAATGGTAAAAAAATTACAATTAGCAATTATAACATAAATAAATACGAAGACACACATAATTTAGTATATCTAAATAATAAAGGGAAAGAAAAACAAATTGATGTTGATGATATATTTTCTGTAACCGACAAAAGTGGTGTTGAAAATGTTTATTACAAAAAAGACACTTTGTTGGGCAACTATTTTACAATTCCTCAAATGAAAGATTACGTTAAAGGAGAATTTGATGCTTACAAAAATTACAAAGCCCCTTTATTTACGGTTTTAGGTTTTGTTGCAGGAGGTACATCTGCTATTCTGCCTCTTGACAAAATGTTTTATGCACCGTTAATTCCAGGAGCTGCAACTACAATTATTGGTTCTACAAAAGCTTCCGGGAAAAAAATAAAAAGCAAATATCCTAATTATGCCAACAACAATTATTATTTACTGGGATATAAAGAAAGTGCTAAACGAAAACGAATAAACAATGCTCTAAAAGGCTCTGCTGTCGGCATGGTAACAGGTATTATAATTGCTTTTATTATTGGTAGTTGAAATAAATAACTAATTTATTTACATTTTACTTTTAACCAAAATGAAAAAATTTAAACCTACATACGAAGAACTTGAAAATAGGCTTAAAAAATTAGAAACCGAATTAGATGAATTAAAAGACGGCTATAGGTCAGATATAGATGAGCAGATAAAAATAGGAAATTTACTACACAAAAGTGAAAAATTATACCGCTTACTATTTAACTTGTTACCCTATGGTGGCGAAGTAATTAACACCAAAGGCATTATTATTAAATGTAGCCCTAGTACAGCAAAAATGCTTGGTTATAAACCATCTGAATTAATTGGTAAACACATCACAAAATTTCTAACTCCCGATTCTATTCATATATTTAAAAAAAATTATCCATTACTATTAAAAGGGGAATCCAAAATTATTGACATATGTATGGTTCATAAAAATGGGTCAATATTAAATATAATGCGTGTGGCACAACCAATAACAGACAACAGAGGCAGAATTGAATCAATTCTTAGTTTGAATATTGACATTACCAAGCAGAAATTGACAGAAAAAAAACTGCAAAAATCAGAGAAGAATTATCGCATGTTAATTGAATCTGCCTCAGATGCTTTTTTTCAAGGAGATGAACACGGTAATTTCATATTAGTAAACAATAAAACTTGCGAACTCACGGGTTATTCAAAAGATGAACTATTAAGAATGAACATGAAAGATTTGTTCTCAAAAAATCAAATCAAAACAAAACCTCTGCAATACAAATTATTAGAAAAAGGCGAAGTCATTAAAAACGAACGAGTAATAACACGAAAAGACGGCACTAAACTATCTATTGAAATGCATTCTAAAATGATGCCGGACAAAACATACCAATCTTTTTTTAGAGACATAACAGAAAGAAAAAAAAATGAAGCAAAACTAAAAAAAAGCGAAGCAAAATTTCGTCTTATTTCAGAAAATTCAAAAGATATTATATGCATTCATTACCCAAATGGAAAATATAAATATGTAAGCCCATCAAGTAAAATTATACTCGGGTATGATAATGAAAAATTGATTGGAACTAATCCTCTTGAACTTGTCCACCCTGATGATATTGATAATTTAATTAAGAATAGGGTTAAAATAAAAAAAGAGGGTAGTTTCACTTCAACTTATCGTATTCGTAAAAAATCAGGTGAGTATATTTGGTTTGAATCTGCTAATCAAATAATTAAAGATGATGCCGGAAATATTATTTATTCTGTCAGCTCCTCAAGAGATATAACCGAAAGAATAAAAACAAGTGAAATATTAAAGAAAAATGAAGAACGATTAAAAGAACTAAATGCAACAAAAGATAAATTTTTCTCAATAATAGCTCATGATTTAACGAATCCAATAGGTAACATAATGAATTTCAGTAAATTATTGTCAAATAATTTTACAGAGTTTACCAACGAAGAAAAAAAAGAATTTGTAGAAAACATATACATAAATTCAAGGAACACATATTATTTGCTTCAAAATTTATTAGAGTGGTCAAGAACTCAAACAAATCGCATAAAATTATCGCCTGAAATTTTTAGCATTGATAAAATTGTTATAAATAATTTTGAATTAATAAAAAACGTTGCCGATGCTAAAAATATTTCTTTAATATCAAGAATAAATCCTAATCATAAAATTTTTGCCGACAAAAATATGATTTCTACTGTTATAAGAAATCTTGTTAATAATGCAATTAAATTTACCGATAAAGGAAATATTACTATTTCTTCTGTTAAAGAAGATCATATGATAAAAATTTCTATTGCTGACACAGGAATTGGTATAAATAAAAAAAATATCAGCAAACTTTTTAAAATTGATAAAAACTTTTCTACAAATGGAACATCAGGAGAAAAAGGAACAGGTTTGGGTTTAATTCTTTGTAAAGAATTTGTTGAAAAAAACCATGGAAAAATTTGGGTAGAAAGTGAAGTGGGAAAAGGAAGTAAATTTATTATTCAACTTAAAGCGCAATAACTCAAAGAGAATAAATTGCACGCAAAAATTATCTTAAAAATTAAAAAATATTAACCTGCTAAGCGTAGTCTCTGACTACGCCCCTGCTAAGCGTAGTCTCTGACTACGCTTTAATATAAATTTGAACACACTAAAGGCTCACTTTAAAATTAGATATTTTATTGAAAAAAGGGATTGCTGTTTTTCTCTTCACCAATTGTC
>QMPG01000039.1 GCA_003648455.1 Bacteroidota bacterium | reverse complement strand
TCTTTCATAATAAGGGAAGATTCTGAATAATTATTGATTGCCTTTTTATAATTTTTTAAATAAGAATTTACCATTCCCAAATTATTCAAATTGTAGGCTAAGAGTCTTGTATTATGAATTTCTTTTGCAATTATTAACGATTTTTGATAATACTTGATACTTTTTTCATAGTCCCCTAAATAATAAGCATTTACACCTCCGTATAATAATGCTTTTGCTTCTTTATATTTACTATTATTTTTTTTAGCCAATATAACAGCTTCATCTGAATACAATAAGCCTTTTGTTGGTGATACAGACCAGTATGCTTTGCTTAATGCAAGCAATACATCTATCTTACTTAACTCATCCTCAAGGGATAACTGTCTTTTCAGGCTATCAATATTATTATCTGCAAATGCCGAATTGATGAATATTGAAAAACAAAGCAAAAGAAACAAAAAATATTTCATATACATTTTTAAAATTTATATCTGTATCAAAAAGGTACATCATAATTGGTGCTAACACCTTAATAAAACACACCACTGCGTCTTATCCCCACTATATATTTAATATCAAAGTTAACAAAAAAAAGCAAAAAAGATAAAAAACAGTAATTCTATTATTTTTAAAATTGTTCTAAGAAATTAAAAGATATTAAAAATTTGTTGACTAATTTTGAGAAAATCAGCAATATTTCTCATTAAAAAACACAAAAATTACAAATACATTAAGTTCTTAAATAAAATTAATAACTTTGTCGCAAAACGATTATAAACCAAATAAATTATAAAAAGATGCTTAACACATTACCTTATATCAAAAATTTAGATTCTAAAAATTTTTTTCTTCTATCCGGTCCGTGTGTGGTAGAGAGTGAAGAAATAGTTTTTGAGACTGCTCAAAGAATTAAAGAGATAACCGACAGACTAAAAATTCCGTTTATTTTTAAGGCATCATACAGAAAAGCCAATCGTTCGCGACTCGATTCTTTTGCAGGCATTGGCGACGAAAAAGCATTAAACATCTTAAAAAATGTAAAAGAAAAATTGCAAATTCCTATAGTTACCGATATTCACACCGAAGAAGAAGCTGCAATGGCAGCTAAATATGTTGATATTTTACAGATACCCGCTTTTTTGTGTCGACAAACAAATTTGCTTGTTGCAGCAGCCAAAACAGGTAAAATAATAAACATAAAAAAAGGTCAGTTTCTTTCACCTTCTGCAATGAAATTTGCCGCAGATAAAGTTGTTCAGTCAGGAAACGAAAAAGTAATGTTTACCGACCGTGGCACAATGTTCGGTTATCAAGATTTAATTATTGATTACAGGGGAATACCTGAGATGCAGGAGATTGGTTATCCTGTTATATTGGATATTACTCACTCGTTGCAGCAACCAAATCAAAGTTCAGGTGTAACCGGGGGCAAACCCGAGTTAATTGAGACAATTGCGAAAGCGGGTATTGCTGTTGGCGTTGATGGAATTTTTATTGAGACACATCCAAATCCTGCAATTGCAAAATCTGACGGAGCTAACATGCTCAATTTAAATTATCTTGACAATTTGCTAACAAAACTTGTTAAAATAAGACAAACAGTTGTTTCCTTATAATGAGGACAACTAGCGCAAGCGTCCTCGCTTGTGCTTTTATAAAACGAATAAGCGAAAAAAGGTACAAGCGAAGACGCTTGCACCATTTATGAAAATTATTTTGTTTGTAGGATTAATATTTCGATTTTGTTTCGTGGTAAGTAGTGTCAATGTTTAAATATTTTGACAGCAGTTTAACACCAATATAAAAAGGTATTGTGTCGAGTAAAGCAGTAATCATTTTATATATATAGTTGGATAAAATAAGTATTCTTAAATGATGAAAAACTGTTTGCCCTTCCGGAATATGTATTGCTTTAGCATAATAATAAGTTATTAAAATTACAGCTAAGGAATCAACCATTTGACTTGTTAGTGTAGAGCCGTTATTTCTGAGCCATAATTTTTTACCCTTAGTCAATCGTCTTAACAAATGAAAAATTTGCACATCAACAAATTGTGCTGTCAGGTATGCAATCATTGATGCACCAACCGCACCAAAAGTTAATCGTTGAATTTCGTAAAACACTCTGTTATGATCGCTTAAAGGGGGAAGTCCTGTGCTTGGGACAATAGTTGATTGAGGAGGCAGGAAGCCACCTATCCATAGAATAAAAATAACCCAAATATTTAATAATAAACCGACCCAAACAACAGTGTTTGCTCTTCGTTTGCCGTATAGCTCACTAATAAAATCGGTACATAAAAAAGTAATTGGGTAAGGTAAAACACCGATAAAAACAATAAACGGGACTTTAAAATTGAAAATTGTAAAAGAGAGGTCAATAAGTTTAGTCAGACCAAGTATGTTAAGCATTGTTAAAGACCCTAAAAACAATCCTGTTAAAATTAAGAAAACGAATTCTCTTCTTCGAGAATAAATATCATCAGAGCCTTTAAACATATTTTTTTATTGACTAATAATCTATCAAATGTATTTCATTTTCTATTGAAAATAAAATTTTTTTTAAAAATAAATATCCATATATTGCATTATAATTTTTTAAAAAACATATAATTAAAGGATGAGCAGATTTTTTTATAGTGCATTAAATATTGAAAAAAATGAAGAAAAATCTGTAATTTTATTAATCACACAATCTGTATTTCTTGGTATTTTTTATGGTTCTTTTGAAGTAGTTGCAAATACTTTATTTTTAAAAACATTTGATTCTTCTTTTATTCCAAATGCTTATCTTGTTTCTGGGATTATTGGAATTATTATGACATCAATTTTTTCAGAGTTTCAAAAACGTATTTCATTTTCAAAGCTAACTTTATTAAATCTCTTTACCATATCGCTAATAACAGCCTCGTTGTTTTTTGGTTTTGAATTTTTAAGTACTAAGGTCGTTGTATTTGTCATTTTTTTAATGTTAGGTCCTTTAAACATTGTTGCCCTTCTGGGTTTTTGGGGGACAGTGAGTAGAATTTTTACTCTTCGTCAGGGGAAACGAATTTACGGAATAATTGACATGGGGCAGATAATAGGAATTATTGCTGTAAGTTATTCAATTCCATTAATTTTAAATTATTTACAAAGTACAAAAGGTATATTGTTGATTAGTGCAATAAGCATTGTTGTTGCTTTTTTATTTCAATTCATTATTCAAATTTATTTTAATCTTAATGTTTCTCAAGAAGAAGGTGAGCTTGAAGAAAAAGAAGAAATTGAGGGAAAGGGGAAAAAAAAGAATGTTGGTTTTTTTAAATTATTAAAAGACAAGTATGTTTTATATATGTCACTATTTGTTATATTTTCGATGATTGTGGCATTTTTTGTTACATATTCTTTTCTTGTTGTAACCAATAATAAATATCCTGCAGAAGCCGATTTAGCAAAATATCTTGGAGTTTTTACAGGTACAATGATGATTTTTTCAATCATAATTAAGATGTTTGTTTACAGTAAGCTAATGAAAACCTATGGTTTGAAAATTTGTTTACTGATTCTTCCTGTTTTAATGCTTCTTTTAACAGTATTAGCATCTGTTTCGGGATATTATTTTGGGTTTGAAGCAGCTTCGGGTGGATTTTTGTTGTTCTTTTTGCTTATTTCTCTGAGCAAACTATTTTCAAAATCAATTAAAGATTCTATCGAATATCCTGCTTTCAAACTCCTTTATCAATCGCTTGATAAAAGCATAAGGTTTGATGTGCAATCAAGAGTTGACGGAACGGTTAATGAGTTTTCAGCTTTGTTCTCGGGAATATTGCTCTCGGCTTTAGGATTGCTGAGTTTTTTTAAATTAATTCATTTTTCATACACATTAGTAATAATTCTTGTCATTTGGATATTTATAACAATTCAGCTATATAAGCAATATCGAAAATCATTAGAAAAGTCATTGGCTGTTTCAAAATCAACAGATACAAAAACACACAGTGACCGAAAAAATATAATAAATCAAATTATTGAAAAAATTAATAATGCTGATAGCGAGAAAATTGAAAATATTACTGATTTTGTTAATATTATTAATCCAATTTTATACGAATCTGTTTTAATAAAACTATTAAAACACGAATCTGATGAGGTCAGGCTATTTTCAATAAATAAAATTAAAGAACAAAAAATATTACCTGCTTATAAAAATGTAAAAAAGCGAATAAAAACAGAAAAGAACAGTAAGATAAAAGATTTGTTAATAGACTTTGAAAAAGAGACCACTAAGCTACTTGATAAATATTCATCATTAAGTTCTCTTTCAACACTTATTAAAACGAGCGATGTACACGACAAAGTTTTAGCTTCAAAAATTATAAGTGTTTTATATAAAGAAGAATATCGTCAATTATTGGTACTATTGCTAAAGAATAACGACCCTGTTGTTAAAAAAGAAGCAATAAAAGCCTGCGGTTATGTAAAAGATGAACAGTTGCTACCAATGCTTGTTGATTTATTTACAATTCAAGATTATCACGTTTGTGTTTTTGCTTCGGTATTTAATTATGGAAAAGTTGCAGTAGATTATCTTGAACAGGTTTTTAATAAATCGAATATTGAAAATAATATATTAATAGATATTATAAAATTATATGGATTTATTGGTGGCAGTAAAATAGAAAAATTATTATTAAATAAATTTGAAAATACAAACCACGATATTTTACTAGAATCGATTAATTCTTTGCAATTGTGTAACTATCAAGCAGATGAGCAAAGCGAGCATAAAATTCAACAGATAATAGAGTTAAATATTCGCAATATTGCTTGGGATTTGGCTGCAATAACCAGTCTTAAAGATAATAATAAAACCGACGATTTAAAACAATCTCTAAACGAAGAATTAAAAGACAATTATGAAACATTGTTCAATTTACTTTCGCTTGCTTACGATGCAAAATCGGTAATGCACGTTAAAGAAAATTTAGAAAGCGGAACAAACGAAGGAATTGGTTTTGCACTTGAGTTAATGGATTTGTTTGTTGCCGAAGAATTAAAACCAACACTTTTCCCTATAATTGACGATTCTTCAAATGTTGAGAAAATAAAAAAACTCCAAAACTTTTTTCCGGTAAATATTTTACCAACTAAAGAATTGTTAACAGCAATAATTAACCGAAACCCAAATTATATTAGTCGCTGGACTAAGGCATGTGCAATAAAAAGCTTTTTTAAATTTGAAGACTTTAAAATTAGCGACGATTTAATAGCACAACTTTTTAACTCCGACAGACTATTAAGCGAAACTTCAGCAAAATTAATATACCAAAAAGATAAAGACGCTTTTAATAATTGTATTGACAGGGTTGATGAAAATATTAGAAGCAGATTTAATAAATTTTTAGATATAGGTACCAAAGAAGAATTTATTTTGTTGTATGATAAAATTTTAAGCCTTAAACAAATTGCTCAATTTAAGAATTTTTCTACAGAACTTTTATCAGAAGTGGTCGAAAATATTACTGAAAAGCATCTAAATAAAGGTGAGATAATTAATATTAATCGCCACGATTTTAATATTATAATTAAAGGAAAAATTGCATTAAAAAGCAACAAAAAAGAATTTATTGAGAATAGTATTCTATGGAATAATTTTTCAACAGGTATAAAAAATGAATTCACAGTTCAAGAAGATTCGTTGTTGTTTCAAATAGAAAGACAGAAAATTAATGAATTAATCTTTAACAATAACGAAATTATTACATCATTTTTAAATTTATAGCTTTATATTATTAAGAGAATAATTATGAATAAAAAAACAACAATCTTTCGACAACTTATTTTAAATATTGTATTACCTGTAGTTGTTGCATTACTAATTCTTGGAGTAATTAATTACCGAAACACCAAAAAGATTCTTGTAGAATCTAGCGTGGCAAAGAATCATATAATATCAGACGAGATAATAAAAGTTCTTGAATTTCAGGATGTTGCTCTTGGCGTTTTGGAACAAAATTTAGATAAAAAGATAGAGAATTACAGCGACATTGTTGTTAATAAATATCTTAAAAACACAAAAAATATCGACAAAGTTGACCTTTATAAAGTGAGAAAAAAACTTGGCATGAACCCTGAGTTATATGATATTTATGTTATAAACAGCAAAGGCATTGTAATTAATACTACTTACAAAAAAGATTTGAATCTCAATTTCTTTAAATTTGGAGAAGAACACAAAAATATGCTTTTAGGAATTTTAAAAAACAAAAAATTTAAAAGCGAAAGATTTGCAATTGAAGCATCAACACGAAGATTAAAAAAATATACTTATCAGGCTACAAATGATGGGAAATATATTATTGAAATAGGTATATATTCACAAAAAGCAGATGAAATAATTAATTTCATAAGAGCTACCTTAAAAGATATCGCTAAAAATCAAGAAAGTATTAATTCTGTTGATTTGTTTATTGAAGCAGGCAAGCCCTTTTCTTTAGATAAGAGTACTAAAGTTAAAGAAACGCATAAAAAAGTATTATCTGATGCCTTTCAAAACAAAGATACAATTACTTTGATTGAAAAAGAAGATAATCTTACCCTTAACTATGAGTACATTTATATGTATAGAAGAAATACTGAATTATATAAAAACGCAGTAATTAGAATTGTATCTGATAAAACAAGCGAAATTATACGTCTGAGAAATGAGCTTATTAAATTTTTTATAATTTTTGGAATAACATTAATTGTAGTAATATTTTTAATCTATAGTAAAACACGAGTTATTACCGACCCAATAAAACATTTGGTAACCAATGTAAACAGAATCACAAATGGCCACTTAAACGAAAGAGCTGAGGTAATCGGAAATAACGAAATTGCTACTTTATCACAAAAGTTTAATATGATGATTTCCGAATTGGAAAGTTACTACTATGAATTGGAAGAGAAGGTAAGAGTCAGAACAGCTAAAATATCTAAACAAAAAGAACAGATTGAAGAACAAAATAAGCATATTACCGATAGTATAAGATATGCAAAAAGAATTCAAAATGCCATTTTACCCCCCGACAGTTATATTGAGAGTTTAATACCAAACTCATTTATTTTATACAGACCAAAAGATATTGTAAGTGGTGATTTTTATTGGATTACTGAGCTTGACCATAAAGTTGTTGTAGCAGCAGTAGACTGTACCGGACATGGAGTCCCCGGAGCATTTATGTCAATTGTGGGAAGCAATCAGTTAAACTATTCTGTTAATGTTAAAAATGCACGAAAACCTTCAGATATTTTAGATGCGTTAAATCAAGGTGTTACCGATACACTGAGAGAAAAAGGTGATTCTTCCGTAAAAGACGGAATGGATTTAGCCTTATGTTCTATTGATTATAAAAACAATAAATTGGATTTTGCTGGCGCTAACAATCCTTTATATTTAGTTCGTGATAAAGAAATAATTCAGTATAAAGGAGACAAATTCCCAATTGGTCAAACAGGACGCGACGAAGTTCGAAAATATACAAATAACGAAATAGATTTAAAAAAAGGAGATATGTTATACATATTCTCTGATGGTTATGCCGACCAGTTTGGAGGCCCAAGAGGTAAAAAATTTATGTATAAAGCATTCAGAAATTTATTAATCGACATTAGCCATTATCCAATGGATAAGCAAAAAGAAATCTTAGACAAAACAATTAACGATTGGAGAGGTGACATTGAACAGATTGACGATATAATAGTAATTGGAATTAGAATATAATTGATAAATATTAAATAGCAATAAATTATAATAATGATAAAATTTGACTATGATATTTTTATAAGCTTATCACAGAAAGATATATCTTCTGATAAGAACAATTTGTTGGCAAATAATATTTGCCATTATTTGCCATTCATTTTAGAGCAATCATCTGGCAAGAAACCAAATATTCTTAACAGCTCAGAGCTTAATAAATCCGGAAAAGATAAGTCAGATATTTTTTCTAAAACATTAGTGTTTGTTATTGTTCTGACTGATAATTATCTTAACTCAAAAGAAAGTATTGCAGAACTTGATTTAATTTTTAAGGTTTTAAACGAGCAAGGATTAAATCATGAAAACAGAATTTTTAAAATTATTGATAATAATGTAACACTGGAAAAACAACCAAGCTTATTGCAAAATTTTATTAATTACAGCTTTTTCGAAATTGATAAGAAAGAAGGACGAATTATTGATTTTAATTCTTTAAAAGGAGAACTAGTAGAAAAAACTCTATGGTTAAAATTAATTGATTTAACTTACGATATTCAGAACTCTATTATTATGGAAAAAAATAAAGACATAGAGTTACTAGATAAAAGCAAAACAATATATTTATCTAAAACAAGTTCTGATCAAATTGATAATTACAATAGATTAAAACGCGAATTTTTGCATCATAAATTAAATGTTATTCCACGAAATTATTTATCAAGTGATCCGCAAAAGTTAAAACCCGAAATAGTTAATAATTTAAAGCATTCTCTTTTGTCTATTCATATTATTGGCGGAGATTTTGGCGATTTACTCGATAATTCGGAAGAATCAATTATGACTTTTCAGAATAAAATTGCTGCTGACTTTTTTGATGAAATCAGTGAAGAAAACACGCAATTCTCCAGAATTATCTGGATGCCTCAAAAAATTGAATTTAAAAACAAAAAACAGGAACTATATGTTAAGCAACTTATTCAAAATATTAATGCTGTTAAGGGGGCAGAAATTGTTCAAACACCAATCGAAGTACTTAAACAAATTGTATTGTCGAAAATAGAACAAATAAATACTAAAAATTACAATGATTCACAAAATGAAGAATCAAACAATAAAACCAGAATATATATAATTAACGATAAAAGGGATAACGATAAAGTAGAAGAAATAATAAAGCATTTTGAAAAAAATAATGTTGAAGTAATAAAATCTTCATATACAGGCAAACATATCGATGTTTTAAATAATCACAGAGAAAATTTAGTCAAATGTGATGCAGTTTTTATTTACTCAAATAATAATTTGCAGTGGATTAAAAGCAAAGTAAAAGACATAAAAAAAACACCGGGATTTGGAAAGAGAAATAAATTTCTTGCTAAAGTTTTTTATTCAGATATAGAATATAATGACAGTATTTTACTTGATGAAGATTTTCTAATTATTGATAAACAAAAACAGTTTAAACCGGAGAGTTTATCTTCTGTTTTAACTAAACTCAAAAAATAAAATGGATAACTCAATATCATCAAAAAATAACAATAATGCTTATTTTAATCCATTTCCCGGATTAAGACCATTTAACATAAACGAAAGTCATTTGTTTTTTGGGCGCGACGGGCAAAGCGATGAGATATTACAAAAATTATCTGAAAATAAATTTATTGCCGTTATAGGTGCCTCAGGAAGTGGAAAATCTTCTCTTATTTATTGTGGAGTAATACCAATTCTTTATGGTGGATTTATAACTGACGCCGGCTCAAAATGGAAAATCATTAAATCAAAACCGGGTAACTCTCCTGTTTTTAATCTTTCAGAAGCAATAATTGATTCTTTTAATCTTAATAACGATTCGGAAGCTTCCGATAAAAAATACATTATATCAACTTTTCTTAACTCAAGCTCTTTAGGTCTTGTTGAAGCAATTAAACAATATAAAAGCGAAAAAGACGAGAACGTACTACTTATTATTGACCAGTTTGAAGAACTTTTCCGATTTAAAAACAGTGCTGGAAATGCAAATTCAATAAACGAATCGATAGCTTTTGTTAATTTGCTAATTGAAGCAATTAATCAATCAGATGTGCCAATATATGTGGTTATTACCATGCGATCTGATTTCATTGGGGAATGTTCTCAGTTTCAGTCTTTTACTCGGCTAATTAATCAAAGTAATTATTTGGTTCCCCAGATGACACGAAACGACCTTCGTCAAGCAATATTAGGACCAATAGCTGTTGGTGGTGCTAAAATTACACCTTTTTTAGAGCAACAATTATTAAACGATATTGGCGATAATCCCGATCAACTACCAATTCTTCAGCATGCACTTATGCGAACCTGGGATTATTGGTTAAACAATCACAACAATGACACATCAATTGATATTGAAGACTATAACTCTATTGGTCGTATGGAGAAAGCTCTCTCTCTTCATGCCAATGAAGCTTTCGATGAGCTTAATATTGATCAAAAACAAATTTGTCAGAGTTTATTTAAAACTTTAACAGAGAAAGGTTCCGATAACAGAGGAGTGCGCCGACCATCAAGCGTTAGAGAAATTGCAGCAATTGCAAATGCATCAGTTAAAGATACTATTACGGTAATCGATCATTTTAGAGGGCGTGGCAGGTCTTTTATTTATCCTTCTATTGAATATCAAATTAATGAAGATTCTATTATTGATATTTCTCACGAGAGTTTAATGAGAATTTGGGATAAACTCACAATTTGGGTAAAAGAAGAAAACGAATCAATACAGATGTATAGAAGACTTGCTGATGCTGCGGAAAAATATCAAGAAGGGAAAACAGGTTTGTGGCGTCCGCCCGATTTACAATTAGCTCTTAACTGGAAAGAAAAGCAAAAACCAACACTTGCCTGGGCACAAAGATATAATCCTGCTTTTGAAAGAACAATGGTTTATCTTCAAACAAGCAAGAAAGATTACGAAGCAGAAGAAGAAAATAAAATTAAATTACAAAAAAGACAACTTCGTCGTACTCGTGTTTTTGCATTAGTGCTTGGCATTGCTTCAATTATATCTTTAGGTTTTATGCTTTATTCGGTTGTGATGAAACAGGAATCTGATACGAATAGAGTTCTTGCTGAGAAACAAACTGTTTTAGCTAATAAAAATTTTAAAGAAGCTAAACAACAAAAGGCTATTGCTCAAGATAAAGAAAAAGAGGCTATAAAACAAAAATCTATTGCTCAACTTAAAGAAAAAGAAGCAAAAAGAAGTGCAAAATATGCTTTATATCAAAAAGAGATTGCAAATAGAAAATCAATTGAAGCCGATAAACAAAGAAAACTTGCTCTTGAAAGTGAGAAGGTTGCTCTTAAACAAAAAACAATTGCTGAAGAAGCAAGTAAAAAGGCTTTCTCTCTTCGTATGTTATCTATTTCTCAATCAATGTCGGTTAAATCAGCACAAATTGATAACGATAATAACCTTAAAGCACTTGTTGCATACAAAGCGTACTTATTAAACAAAAAATATAAAGGCATTGAGCAAAATCCCGATGTTTATAATGGTCTCTATTTGGCTTCTAAAGCATTTGCTTCAAACAATATTAATGTTTTTAACAAACATAATAATCCTATAAAAGGACTTGTTTATAATAATTTTAATAATACTTTATATAGCACTTCAACCGATGGAAAAATTATTTCATATGAAACAACTGATACATCAAGCTTTATTATTATTCATCAAAATAATACAATAAATAGAAGTCTGGCAATTAGCCACGATGGTAAAACTCTTGCATGCGGTACTAATGATGCACAAATTCAAATATTTAATACCGCAAATAAAAACGATACAAATTTTGTTGTTATAAACAATCATAAGGGAGCTGTTTTGTCGTTGTTTTTCACAAAAGATAATAATTCAATTGTTTCATCGAGTAGCGATAAATCCGTAATTATCACAAATTTATCTACACAAAAAAGCACAACCATTGCTAACGATATAATGGTTAAGGGATTGACAACTAATAACACAGAAAAATCAATAGCAGGATTTACTAATAAAGGCGAATTAATTATTTGGGATAAACGTAAAAACTATTCGTATGAAAAATTTGTTGCTGTTACAAATAAAGATAATACTGTGTCGCTTATTAATACTTCAGATTCTGTAAACTTAAAAACTGATATTTCCCATGATAATCTAAATGTTGTAAGATATAATGAAAACGGAACAAAATTGGCAATGGGAGATATTAAAGGGAAAGTGTTTTTGCTTGATGTGGCTTCAAACACAATAACTGTTTTACAAGGACAAAATGCACGTATTAACGATATTCAGTTTAGTCCTGATAATAAATTTATTGCTACAGCAAGTTCTGATGGAACAACTCAGCTTTGGGAAATGGATAATCTTAACAATCAACCCATTGTGCTTAAAGACAACGATGCATGGATTTTGAAATTAGCTTTCACTAGTGATTCAAAATATTTATATACCGCTTATTCAGATGGATTAATTCAGAGATGGGCTACAAAACCTATTATTATTGCTGATGAAGTTGTGTCTAAAATTGAACGAAATATGACACATGATGAGTGGAATAAATATGTAGGTGCTGATATTGAGTATGAAAAAATTAAATTAGATTTACCTTAAAACTATTAAATATGAAGTTCATTTTTAATAATATTATTTTAGTAATATTTTTTTTATTGATAACGGCTAATGTAAGTGCTCAAAATGATTGTGCTTTAAATTTAAAAGAAGCACAAAAGTTATATACGCAAGGTGTTATTGAGGAAATTCCCGGTTTGCTAAACCCATGTATAGAGGAGGGGTTTAATACCGAAGATAAAATTCAGGCTTATAAACTGTTAATTTTAACTTATTTGTTTGACGATAATAAGGATTTGGCAGAAGAAACAATGCTGAAATTTTTAAAAACAAACCCGGAATATAAAGTTAACCCTGCTATTGATCCGGCGGAGTTTATTTTTCTTTTTAATTCATATAACACAAAACCTATTTTTGAAATTGGTGTTACTACGGCTTTAAATTATTCATTTCCTTTTATTACCAAACTATATGGCCCGGGCAATGTTGCCGACAATGAAAGTAAATATAAACCTTCGGGAATGGGATTTCAGATAGGACCAAAATTCATTTATCATATTTCTGATAAATATGATATTGGAACGCAAGTTGTTTATTCTCAAAAAAAATTTGAATTCACAAGTGCTTTATCCGATTTCTCGAAAACTTCGCTTATCGAAACACAACAATTAATTCACGTTCCTATTGTGGCTTATTATAAACTCGAGTTTAGCGAAAAAATTAAACCTTATGTTTTATCGGGTCTTGCCTACTCATATCTTTTTGATGCTTCGTATAAACCGGTGAGACAATATACCGATAATTCTCGCAACGATGTATCAGGTTCCGATTTTTCACTAAAAGACTTCAGACGAAAAAATAATGTTTCATTTGTTGTAGGTGCCGGTGCTCGATACAAAATTCCTCATGGGAACATATTTTTTAATTTAAAATATAGTCTTGATTTGTTAAATCAAGTGAATGCTGATAATCGATTGTCTGATTTTGATTTTATTTCAAGATATTATTCTTACGATAGTAATTTTAATATTAATAACTTAACCATATCTGTTGGTTATCTTTATTCAATATTTAATCACAAAAAAATTAAATAATGAAACGAATTTTACCATTAATAATTCTTACAATCATAGTTTTTGTAAGTGCCTGCAACAAAACTAATTTAAAACCCGAGCAGAAAGATTTTTTTATAAAACTTTTCGGCAGCTCAAGCCTCGATTATGGTGTTGACCTTAAGCAAACCAACGATGGTTATGTTTTGCTCTCAACAACCACAACTGTTAATAATGGAACAGACATATTGCTTATTAAAACAAATGAATACGGTAATGAGCAATGGTCAATTACTTATGGCAATACTTTAAACGACTATGCAAATAGTATTGTGGTAAACACAGATGGTTCTTATACTTTATTAGGAACAAAAACTGTTGATAATAATTCATTGTTAGAAGATTTGTTTATTGCAAAAGTAAGTAACAATGGCGATAAACAATGGGAAAAGCAAATTAGCATAACTAATAATCAAATAGGTAAGTGCATTAAGCAATCAAACGATGGCGGATATATTATTGTAGGAAGCACAACAGCAAATAATAACACTGATGTTTTTTTGATAAGAACAGACCAAGCAGGAGACACTTTATGGACAAAAAAATTTGGTGGTATTTATGACGATGTAGCTAATGATGTTTTACAAAAAAGTGATGACGGATTTATCGTTATTGGAAGCACAAAAAGTTTTCCAACCTTATCGCAAAACAATAATGTAATTGTTCTTGAAACTAATGCAAATGGTATTATTAGCAATGCTCCTCAATATTCACAACTGGAAGGAGCCGAAGGGCAAAATATTAAAGCTTTGCCCGATGGTTCGGGATATATGTTAACAGGAACAATGTTAATTGGTGAGAATGGAAAAAAGGATGTTTTTCTTGCAAAAATTAATAGTAACATATCCAACTTAGAGTGGAAAAAAGATTTTGGCGGTTCTGCCGATGATATTGGTAATGCATTGCAAATTACTAACGATAACGAAATTGCAATTATTGGCACTACAGAAAGCTATAATGACGGTTCAAAAGATATGTTTTTTATTAAAACCGATAATGCCGGAAATGAGATTGTTACACAAACTTTTGGTGGAGCCGGTATTGAGGAAGGAAACAATATTTGCAACACATTAAATAATGGTTTTATTATTATTGGCTCAAGTGAAGTGGAAGGAAATAAAATGATTTGTCTGGTAAAAGTAGATGAACTGGGCAATTTGAATTAGTTTAACATATAATACCAGAGCATAGCTCTTTCGGATTACAAATCCGAAAGATTTGTTTTTGTCTTAGAATACGAGGGCGAAGCCCAAAGCAATATGTTTATAATTATCACAAAGGGATTGTTTCTCCGCCAGTTGGCGGATCGCAATGACGAAAAATACTTTTCGAAGTAGATTCATTTATTAATCAATATATTAATATAGTTTATCAAAATATATTTTAGCATAATAAATTACTTCGTAACTTATAAAGTTTATCAAAATATCGCCATCATGAAAAAGTTAATTATCTTATCAATATCATTATTATTTATTTGTATAAATAATTTATATTCTCAAGAAGTTACAATTGACCAAGAAGAAACTGTTTCTTCCTGTGTCGATACTCTTTACGATTCTGGTGGCTCTTTAGGAAACTATTCAAAAAATGAAGATTATACAATAACAATAAGTCCTGTAAATGCTTCTAAAGTTTCTATTTCTTTTTTTGATGGCTTTGATATTGGACATAATGACCATCTTTATGTTTATGATGGAGACAATACAATTACAACTCCAATATTCGATGTTTCAGAAGGGGAGTCTAGTCCTGCAGATTGGACATCTACCAAACCGAGTGTTACAATAAAATTTACATCAGATGGAGGACCTGTCAACAGCGTAGGTTTTTCAATGGCATGGCAAGGTCACACTCAGGTATCAGGAACAACCACAACAACAGATGTTAGTTGTAACGGCAACTACGATGGAACAATTAATTTAGATGTAAGCGGAACAACACCAATATCTTATGAATGGACAGGACCCGATTTATATTCATCTACTTCACAAAATATAAATACACTTCAGGCAGGAAAATATTATATAACAGCAACTGATTATAATGGATGTTTTGTTGCAGACAGCTTTAATATTAATGAACCACCTGCATTAACACTAAGTTTGGCAAAGGCAGATGTAAGCTGTAATGGAGAAGATGATGGAACAATAACTGCAACTGCCGGAGGAGGAACAGGTCCAACATATTCATATTTATGGAACACAGGTTCAACAAATGCTTCAATAAGCAGTTTATCTCCCGGAGCATACACTGTTACAGTTACCGATGATGGCGCTACTTCATGTACAATTGTTGATAGTGCTACAATAACCGAACC
>QMPG01000038.1 GCA_003648455.1 Bacteroidota bacterium | reverse complement strand
CAGGATTACCGTCAATGTCTCCTTTTAAAAATTCTGCTATTTGTTGTGCTGTAAAATCCATAATTATTATTTTTTACAAAATTAAAAAATATTATTAAATATTGAAGTTTATTATGAAAAATGAAATTTGAAATTAGAAGTTTGGTTGTTAGATGAGTTTAACCCGCTTTCATGCAAAAACGAAGTGAATTGCATGAATTAGCGATGGATAGTGTGAAGTAAAGCGGGAACCGAACCGCCAGCTGGCGGTGAACTCACGCAAGTAAACCCCGCATTAGAAGTACATAAATTTGGGGTTTTTAAAACCCCAAATTTGTTAGTAATTCTTAAGCGTAGAAAAATTAAGAATTTTTCGGGTTAATCTGAATTATCTCCAAATCTTAAATCTTAAATTCTTTTGGGAAGCATAAATAATGTTTTTTTACTGTTTTTGATAATACCGAAAGATTTAACATGTCTGATGCTTCTGAAATATCGTTTAGTTTTCCGGTCTTGCTTAATATATTTATTCTGTCGTCAACAGCGCTGTAAGCATTATTTGTTAGCTCTCCTGTAAAAACAAAATAATTGAGTTCTTCTTCACTAATGTTGTAATTTTGTTTTACATTATTTTTTAAATTGTTAATAATGTTGTGATCGATAGGTTTATTTTGAATTATTATTTTGTACAGATGTCTGTTAATTAAATTTTCACTCAGTTTTCGAAGAGTTGTATCTTCATGATTTGTCCAGGTTTTTATAGACGACATAACATCATTATCGTCAAGTTGTGAGAAAAAGTTAAAAGCTTTATACGAATTTAATAAATCAGTGTTTATTTTATTATAAAGAAAAAATTTAAGTGCAGGAGTGGCAAAAAGGTCTACATTATCATCAGCTAATTCTTTAGCTCGTTTTAAAATTTTTGATAATAAAAGCTCGGCAGATACAACTGTTTTGTGCATATAAACCTGCCAATACATTAGCCTGCGGGCAATTAAAAACTTCTCGATTGAGTAAATTCCTTTTTCTTCAATAACTAATTTATCGTCAACAACGTCGAGCATTTTAATAATTCTGTCATAACTGATAACACCTTCGGTAACACCGGAAAAAAAACTGTCACGTTTTAAATAATCGAGTCTGTCCATATCTAATTGACTTGATACGAGTTGGTGCAGAAATTTTTTATAATAGTTATTACTGAAAATCTTAATTGCCAATGATAGTCTGCCATTAAAAATGGAATTTAAATTTTCCATAAACAGCAATGATAATCGTTCATGATCAACATTAATAATATGCTTTTCCAGAGCATGAGAGAAAGGTCCATGACCTATGTCGTGCAACAAAATTGCAATTAAAACAGCTTCTGCTTCTTCATCAGTAATATTTTTATTTTTTGAACGTAAAACATTAATGGCAGTACTCATTAAATGAGTTGTTCCAAGTGCATGTTGAAATCGTGAATGTATAGCTCCGGGATAAACCAAAAAAGTCAGTCCCAATTGCTTTATTCTGCGCAAGCGTTGAAAATAAGGGTGTTCAATAATATCGAAAATTATTTCGTTTGGGATGTTAATGAAACCGTAAACAGGGTCATTAATAATTTTTTTCTTATTTAAGTCGTGAATGCTCAAGTCAGTATTTTTTGTAAAATTATTAAAAATAAATCGAATTCAAGTTATTATAAAAAAGTTATTTTAGAGTTTCAGTCTGAAAAATTTTCAAGATAATATTTTTCATATTTCAAGCGCTACATAAAAAAAATAATAGTAAAAAATATTGAATATTTGTATATTTGCATTTTTCTGTACAAAATTAAACAGGTATATATGTCAAAAACAGAAACAAAATTATCAAAACGACGCTTAAGAAGCTCATACATTACATCTATAGTAAGCATATCGTTAGTTTTGTTTATGTTGGGTTTGATGGGCTTATTAATTTTAAATGCAAAAAAATTATCTAATCATGTAAAAGAAAATGTCGGTTTTTCAGTAATATTAAAAAATGATATTAAAGAAGTTGACATGATTCGTTTACAAAAAAATTTAGATGCTTCTGATTTTGTAAAATCTACCGAATTTATCACTAAAGAAAAAGCAGCTCAGGATTTGCAAAAAGATTTAGGTGAAGATTTTATTAATTTTTTGGGTTACAATCCATTATTATCATCAATAGATATAAAGCTAAATGCAAATTATGCCAATAACGACAGTTTGTCGGTTATTGAAAAACGTTTAAGAACATATCCTCAAGTTAAAGAAGTTTTTTATCAGAAAAATTTAATTAATTTGATTAATGAGAACATCAATCGAATAGGTTTAATAATTTTGCTTTTCAGCATATTATTATTATTTATTTCAATAGCATTAATAAACAACACTATTCGTTTAACAATATATTCAAAAAGATTTTTAATAAACACAATGCAATTAGTTGGAGCAACTCGACGTTTTATTCGTGGTCCTTTTTTGGGAAGAAGCATTATTCATGGCATTGTTAGTGCAATTATTGCAGTAAGCATTTTATCAGCAATAATCTATTTTGTTCAAAAAGAATTATCTGGATTAATGATGTTTCAGGAAGTTGATATTATTGCAATATTATTCCTTTCAGTAATGGTTTTGGGCATTCTTATTGCTATGGTTTCGACCTATATAGCAGTAAATAAATATTTAAGAATAAAAACAGACGACTTGTATTATTAGTCTGGTTCTTATTTTTTGAAATAGTATTGATAATAATTTAATAATGAATTTAATATAAAATTAAAGATAGATGAAAAAAGAAAATAAAGAAGAAGCTCATAAAGTTGATTTTGCTTTAGCTAAAGAAAATTATCGTTTATTAGTAATTGGATTAATAATAATTATTATTGGTTTTATTTTAATGACAGGTGGTGCGGTAAACGATCCAAATAAATTTAACCCTGAGATTTTTAGTTTCAGAAGAATAACTCTGGCACCTATTGTGGTATTGTTCGGATTTGTTTTTGAGATTTGGGCAATTATGAAAAAACCAAAAAATAACGATTAATAATAAATAATAATTTTTTATATGAATTGGATTGAAGCACTAATCTTGGGATTAGTACAAGGACTGACTGAATTTTTACCTGTAAGCAGTAGCGGTCATCTTGAAATAGGCAAAGCACTTTTTGGAATTTATTCAGAACAAAGCCTTATTTTTACAGTAGTTGTTCATGGAGCAACAGTTTTGAGCACAATAGTAGTTTTTCGCAAAGAAATAGCTAAACTTTTTGAAGGTCTTTTCAAAATTGAGTGGAACAGTGAAACACAGTTTATCACAAAACTTCTTGTGTCGATGGTTCCTGTAGCAATAGTAGGACTTTTTTTTAAAGACTTTGTCGAAAGTCTTTTTCAAAGCAATGTAGCGTTTGTTGGTATTATGCTTGTAATAACTGCAACAATTTTAACATTGTCGTTTTATGCAAAATCAAAAAATAAAGAAATATCTTTTTTAGATTCCTTTATTATTGGAATAGCACAAGCATTTGCTGTATTACCGGGTATTTCACGCTCAGGCTCAACAATTGCTACCGGTTTATTACTGGGTAACAAGAAAGAAAAAATTGCAGAGTTTTCATTCCTTATGGTAATTATCCCAATTCTTGGCGAGAATTTTTTAGATTTAATTAAGGGCGATTTCGTATCTAACGCTACTATTGGGACTTTACCCTTAGTTGTTGGATTTATTGCAGCTTTTATTTCCGGATTATTTGCGTGTAAATGGATGGTCGAGATAGTTAAAAGAGGAAAATTGATTTACTTCGCAATTTATTGTTTAATTATCGGACTTGTAGCAATATTTTTTGCATAAATTATTATTACACATAAAATTGTTATATGATAGATAAGCATTTAACAGATTTAGGTGATTTCCAAACCGGACAGGTAATTTTATTTGACAAACCTCTTGAATGGACATCGTTTAATATAGTTAAAAAAACAAGAAATTTAATTCGCAAAAAATACTCTTACAAAAAAATAAAAGTAGGTCATGCAGGAACACTAGATCCGCTTGCAACAGGCTTACTAATTGTGTGTACGGGTAAATTTACCAAGCAAATTGAAAAATATCAGGCACAAGAAAAAGAATATATAGCAACATTAAGATTAGGACAAACAACACCTTCTTTTGATTTAGAAACAGAAGTAGATAAAGAATTTCCTATTAATCATATTACCGAGAATTTGTTTAAAGAAGCATTAAAAAAGTTTATTGGAGAACAAAAACAAATACCGCCAAATTTTTCAGCCAAATTTGTTGATGGTAAAAGAGCATATGTTAAAGCCAGAAATGGTGAAGATTTTGAGATAAGACCAAATAATGTTAATATTTCAGAAATTGAAATAACTGATTTTAGTTTACCAACAGTTAAAATCAGAATTTCTTGCAGTAAAGGTACATATATTAGGGCTTTAGCCAGAGATATAGGTGAGGCTCTTCAAAGTGGGGCACATCTGACAGGTTTGCGCCGAACAAAAATTGGTGAATTCAATGTTGATGATGCTATTAGTATTGTAGAATTTGAAGATTTAATAAAAAAGGCATAACATTTTTATTTAATCTACGTATATTATAAGTTATTGATTGTTAATTATAAAAAAGTTTAATGAAAATGAAATTATCACAATTTAATTTTAAACTTCCTGAAGAGCTGATTGCTCTCCACCCTTCAAAGAACCGTGATGAATGTCGATTAATGGTTCTTCATAAAAATACAGGTAAGATTGAGCATAAAATTTTTAAAGATGTAATTGATTATTTTGACGATAAAGATGTTTTTGTATTTAACAACACAAAAGTTTTTCCTGCACGTTTATATGGCAACAAGGAAAAAACAGGTGCTAAAATTGAAGTGTTTTTGTTACGAGAATTAAATAAAGAACAACTTTTATGGGATGTATTAGTCGATCCTGCAAGAAAGATTAGAATTGGTAATAAGTTGTATTTTGGTCCTGAAGATGAGTTGGTTGCTGAAGTTATTGATAACACAACCTCTCGTGGAAGAACTTTGCGCTTTTTATTTGATGGTCCTTACGAAGAGTTTAAAAAGAAAATTTATGAATTGGGAGAAACTCCATTGCCAAAATTTATTAACAGAGAGGTTGAGCCGGAAGATAGTGAAAGATACCAAACAATTTACGCAAAAAAAGAAGGTGCTGTTGCTGCACCAACTGCAGGAATGCACTTTAGTCGCGAACTACTAAAGCGTCTTGAAATAAAAGGTGTTGAATTTGCTGAAATAACACTTCATGCAGGATTAGGAAATTTTAGAAAAGTAGATGTTGAGGATCTCACAAAACACAAAATGAATTCCGAACAAATAATTATTCCAGATGAAGCTGTTGATATTATTAATAATGCAAAGAAAAGAAAAAGCAATATTTGTGCCGTAGGCACAACTGTGATGCGTACAATAGAAAGTTCTGTTTCAACAACAGGATTCTTAAAACCTTTTGAAGGATGGACAAATAAATTTATTTTCCCTCCTTACGATTTTAGTGTTGCTAATTATATGATTACCAACTTCCAGTTACCATACTCAACATTATATATGATGGTATCGGCTTTTGCAGGTTACGATTTACTTAATTCTGCTTACAAAACAGCAATTAAAGAAAAATATAAGTTTGGAACTTATGGAGATGCAATGATAATTGTCCCATAAAGATTTTATTTATAAGTAAATGCAGAAAAAAAATATTTAAAGTGTGAAAAATTTAAAATAAAAGTTTACCTTTGCACTTTAAAATTTATAAATAAAAAAATAATAGAAATATGTATTTAACATCAGAAATCAAAAAAGATTTTTTTGAGAAATACGGAAAGTCTAATAAAGATACAGGTTCTGCTGAAGGACAAATAGCTTTATTTTCATACCGTATTAGTCATTTGACAGAACATTTAAAAAAGAACAAAAAAGATTACAGTACACAACGAGCTTTGTTAGGATTAGTTGGTAAACGAAGAAAGTTGCTTAATTATCTTAAAGAAAAAGATATTGTACGATATAGAGAAATAGTAAAATCATTAAAATTAAGAAGATAAAAGTAAAAAAGGCAATTTTTAATTGCCTTTTTTATTAAATCGATGGTTTGTTGAAAAGAAGACAAAATAAGAAGAAAATAAGAAGTAAAAGAAGTAAGAAATAGAAAGAAAAAATAAAAATTTAAATTATGTACAAATTAAGTAAAAAAGAAATTAAGCTAGATGATGGAAGAATCATTACAATAGAAACCGGTAAATTAGCGAAACAAGCAGATGGTTCGGTAGTTGTAAGAATGGGAAGTACAATGTTGTTGGCTACAGTAGTTTCAGCTACTGAAGCTAAAGAAGATGTTGATTTTATGCCATTATCAGTAGATTATAAAGAAAAATTTTCAGCAGCCGGACGATTTCCGGGAGGATTTTTGAAACGCGAAGGTAGACCCGGAGATAACGAAATACTTGTTGCTCGTTTAGTTGATAGAGCTTTACGCCCATTATTTCCAGCTAATTACCATGCAGAAACATTTGTTACCATAAATTTAATCTCAGCTGATCCGGAAGTTATGCCTGACGCTTTAGCAGGATTAGCTGCTTCAGCAGCATTGGCAGTTTCTGACATTCCATTTAATGGTCCAATTTCAGAATGCAGAGTAGCTAGGATTAATGGAGGTTTAATTATAAATCCCTCATCAGAGCAGTTAAAAGAAGCTGATATTGACATTATGGTTGGTGCAACTTTCGATAATATTTTAATGGTTGAAGGCGAGATGAACGAAGTTTCGGAAGCAGAGATGCTAGAAACTATTAAATTTGCTCACGAAGCTATTAAAATACAGTGTACAGCTCAAATGGAGTTGGCAGAAATGGTTGGAAGTACTCAAAAAAGAGAATATAACCATGAAACAAACGACGAGGAACTAAGAGAAAAAATTTATAAAGAGACCTACGATAAGATTTATCAAGTTGCAAAAAAAGCAGAGAGTAAACATCAAAGGTCAGAAGATTTTAAAGCAATAAAACAAGAATTTCTTGATTCTTTACCTGAAGGATCAGAGATTAGCGAGGCTATGATTAATAGATATTATGGTGATGTTGAAAAGGATGCTGTTCGTAATCTTGTTCTTAACGAAGGACAACGTTTAGACGGAAGAAAAACAGACGAAATTCGTCCAATATGGTGCGAAATAGATTATTTGCCAATAGCTCATGGATCTGCAATTTTTACTCGTGGAGAAACACAATCACTAACAACAGTAACTTTAGGAACTAAACTCGATGAGAAAATTATTGACGAAGTAATGCTTCAAGGAAGAGATAAATTTTTACTTCATTATAATTTCCCACCATTTGCAACAGGCGATGCTAGACCTTCAAGAGGTATTAGTCGTCGTGAAGTTGGTCATGGTAATTTAGCTCACCGTGCTTTAAAAAGAATGATACCTAATTCTGAAGCAAATCCTTATACTATTCGTGTTGTTTCTGATATTCTTGAATCAAACGGTTCTTCATCAATGGCAACTGTATGTGCAGGAACATTAGCTCTTATGGATGCTGGTGTTAAGATTAAGAAACCTGTTTCCGGTATTGCTATGGGATTAATTACTGATGTGAAATCAAAGAAATTTGCTGTATTATCAGATATTTTAGGAGATGAAGATCATTTAGGCGATATGGATTTCAAAGTAACAGGAACACAAGATGGAATTACTGCTACTCAAATGGATATTAAAGTAGATGGTTTACCTTATGAGATTTTAGAAAAAGCTTTAAATCAAGCTAAAGAGGGGCGTTTACACATATTAAAGATATTAACTGATACAATTAGTGAACCACGTGAAGATTATAAACCTCACGTTCCAAGAATTCAGAAAGTAATTATTCCTAAAGAACTTATTGGGGCTTTAATTGGCCCTGGAGGGAAAATTATTCAAGATATTCAAGCAACAACAAATACTGTTATTACTGTAGAAGAAGTTGATAATTTAGGTATTGTATCTGTTTCTGCAAGCAATAAAGAGTCTATTGATGCTGCTCTTAGTAGAATTGACATTATTACTGCAGTTCCAGAAGTTGGGAAAGTTTATGAAGGCCCGGTGAAAACAATTACAAATTTTGGTGCTTTTGTTGAAATATTACCCGGCAAAGAAGGATTATTACATATTTCTGAAATTGAAAAACATCGAATTAAGTCAGTAGAAGAAGTATTAAAAGTAGGCGATGTTGTAAAAGTTAAATTACTTGAGGTTGATAAAAACGGAAAATTAAGACTTTCAAGAAAAGCCTTATTATAGTTTTTTAAGATTTTAACCCGCTTTATTTATGCAAAACGAAGTGAATTGCATGAATTAGCGATGGATAGTGGGAAGTAAAGCAGGAACCGAACCGCCAGCTGGCGGTGAGCTCACGCAAGTAAACCCAGCATTAGAAGTACCCAAATTCGGGCTTATTAAAAACACCAAATTTGTTGGTAATTCTTAAGCGTAGAAAAATTATGAATTTTTCGGGTTAATATAGTTTTAGGGATTACATAATTGTAATCCCTTTTTTTTATATCATATTTTTTTCTGGCAAAGCAATTTTTTCCTGCTTACAAATTTCTTCAAGTTTACTAATCGACCATGGGGCATTGTAATCGAAAAAAGAACCAAAAGGTTTTGTTAATAAGTCTATAAGAGTTTTTGTGTCAGCATCATAGCCTTTTGGCAGAGAGTTTATTATCTCATCCCAGTCGGGCGATAATAGTTTTAAGCTAATAAAAACTTTTGCATTCGAAATATTTAGTTTAATCTCGCCCAAACCTTGATTTAAGATTGTGTTTTTTGCTCTGGTTACATGTTGTTCGCCAACTTCATATAGTACCTGAAGGTATTTTTCAAATAAAATTGTTTCATTTAGTAAAAAGGCAATTTCTTTTGAGTTGAGTTCTTTCCAAAATTTACAGGGTAAAGGCAAGCAAACAAACCTCCCAAGCATAAATGAGCCTGCGTTAAATCCTTTTATGTCTTTTTCTATACAAATGTTAATAATTTTCTTAAAAAAAAGCACTTTTCTATCAACACTAAGTAAATTGTAAAGTTCCGATTGATCTTGATGTGAGCCCATCTCACACTCTAAAATTTGTTTAAGATAATGCTCGGTGTAATTATCAAACCATGAGTTTACAAGTTCTTTTGATTTTTCTTTATCATCTTTAATATTATTTCGTATATATTTAATAAGCTCATTAATATTTACTATTTCACCTACATCAAGAGAGTTAATTATTTTTTGATATTCAGAAAAAGCTTTTGACATATTAACAAACACCCTTTCTTCTTTAGGATCCATCTCAAATTTATCGCCGTCTAAATATTTTTGAAATCTTGCAGGAGAATAGTTTGCTTTCCCTTGAAAAATTATTTGTTTTTTGCTTGATAATGTTATCCAATCTCCTTCATGAATAATTTGTTTATTTGCATTAATTAGGTTGTTATCAATAAGTTTAATGTTATAATTTTCAAGATTTAAAAATGCAGGTATTCCGTAACCACGGCAGGCTGTAACAACATGAATAGCAACAGGATTTAAGCAGAGAATGGCATCCATTTCACTCATAACAATTGTGTCGGAAGGAACAAAATGCTTTTTGCAGAAACATACTCTTTCACCTCTTTTTTTTGCCTCTAAAGCTGCCGGAGCGGAAAAATATGCTTTTGCCGAAACTGCAGAACGTGGCAAGACAGACAATCCTTGTGAAAAAGAACGCAATGTTTTAAATGATGTTTCGTCGATTCTCTCTGAAAAAATTTGACGTAAATGATATGGGTGAATTAATTCAACAACTCTTTTTTTGTCAATTATATTTTTTTTAAATAAATCAATTGCAGAAAGAAGCGTAGCACGACCGGTTAATTCTGACATGTTTAACTGCAAAACAGCAAAAAAATTGGATTTGTAATTTGTTTCGGCAGCAAACTCAACAGTTGCAGGCGATTGTAATATTTTTTCTAATTCAGACAACAATGGAGTGAAATGATAAACAGCAGGAAATTTTTCTTTAATTTCCTGACGATCGAAAAATTCGGTAAGCTCGGTATTAATAATACCTGTCATTATATCTTCACCAAAAATATTACGAACACTTTCAATTTGCATTCCTAAGCCTGTTCTTGAGTGTCGACTGTATAGAACGCCGGGATATGAATCATCGTTTCGAATTGTCCACACCATTTTTTGAAAGATTATTGAAGGATAATATTCCTTATTTCTAATAAAGGTGTGAACAAGGTCTCCGTTTATATCATAAAAGTTATAAGCACGTTCAATAAAGAATGAAACTTGGTAATATGGGTCGGTTAATATTCTTTCATCAATCTTAGAAATTTTTTCATAGAGATTCATTACTTTGCTTTCGAGTTCTAAAGCTGAAAAAACAATTCTAACTTTAGTTAACCTCGATGTTTCATTAACTTCATATAAAATGTCGTGAATGGTCTTCAGATTATAATAGTATATTTTTAGAGCAACAAGTTTACCATACCTTTTTTTTAGTGCTTCAAAATTATTTTTTGTAACACCAACACTCAAATAAGTTGGCATTAAGCCGGGTATGTATGCAGGCATAGCACATCGCAGAGCAAATATTAAAGGAGATGTTGCAGCTCCAAATTTTAAGCCTGTCATTTTTTCAAGATTAGAGATTGTCTCTTTAATAGCTTTTAATCTTGTTTGTTTGTCGGCAAAGTAGGTTTTTGAAGAAAGAATGCAAAAATCAGGTACCGGATAACCTTTTTGATATAATTCTAATAAAGTTTTCCCTTTTTGGCTTATTAATTCAAACTCATATTTTTTTGTCGAACAAGAGGGAACAACATATTCATTTTCAACAAAGTGATTAGTGTTAAAGTCTAATCTCTTTTTTTCTATATAGTTTTGTTTTAACTCATTAATATATGATTTTGCCTCGCTGTTATGGTTTTGCGATTGAATAAGTTTTTGCAGATATTCATTCGCCTTATCTTTTTGATTCAAAAAATGAATGTCAATAAAATCAGCAGTGATTGTTTTTTGTTCGCTGCTTTTCTCATCAAAATATTCGATAACCGGTGGCAGATAGCCTTCAGGCTTAGTTTTGGGATTTCTATCTCCCCAATTTTCGACAAGGTATTTTATATTTTTGAAGTTGGGGTAGTTTGATCTTACTTTGAAATCAATAATTTTATTGTCGCTCATATTATATAATCAATATTTATTTATCAGATATAAATATAAGAAAGATATTAATATTTTTTTATTCTTCGACGGATAAATATTATTTCACAGATTTTGAAAATTTTAATATATCAGTAAATAAACAAGTTTTTTATTTTTTTAAAACAAAGCCTTTACAATCTTCTGAATGCCTTTGCCTGCACCAAGTGTGTAATAGTGCAACACAGGCACATTATGTTTAATTAATTCTTTCGATTGGTTTATTGTCCATTCAATACCAACTTGTGTTACTTCTTTGTTCGATTTACATTTATTAACTTCTTTTACTAATGCTTCGGGAAGTTCAATATGAAATATTCGTGGTAAAACGTTAACTTGGTTTAGTAAAGCTATTGGTTTTAAACCTGGTATGATTGGTACATTAATACCTTTTTTTCGACAAAACTCAACAAATTGGAAATATTTTTCATTGTCGAAAAACATTTGTGTAATAATATAGTCGGCTCCTGCATCAACTTTTTGTTTCAGATATTCCAAATCTGTTTCAATATTTGGCGCTTCGGCGTGTTTTTCAGGATATCCGGCAACACCTATCGAAAAGTTTGTATGCATAGAATCTTCTAACTCATCATATAGATATTTACCATTATTCATGTTTTTTATCTGTTTCACTAAGTCAATTGCGTGAGCATGACCGCCGTCTTCGGGTGTAAACGACTTTTCATTTGGTCCGGCATCGCCCCTAATCACAAATAAATTATCAATGCCAAGAAATGATAAATCAATAAGAGCGTTTTCTGTTTCATTTTTTGTAAACCCGCCGCAAGTAAGATGTGATACAACATTTATATTGTATTTATTTTTTAAAGCAGCACTAAGAGCAACTGTTCCCGGACGTTTTCTTATAGTTCTTTTTTCAATAGAGCCGTCACTTAAATTTTTGTATAAAACTTCATCTTTATGATAAGTTACATTTATAAATGAAGGATTATATTCGATTAAAGGATCAACAATATTATAAATTCGATTAATATCATGCCCTTTTAAGGGTGGAACTATTTCAATAGAGAAAAGAGTTTTTTCTGATTTATTTATTTGGTCGACAACTCTCATGGTAAAGGTTTTATAATTTTAATTTTTGTAAAGATATAATTTTTGTTACAAATATTAATTAGTGTTAAAGAGAAAACCTAAGACATCAATTTTTTACAAAGATTTTTAATAATTCAAATTTTGCGATAAAAATTTTTCTGCTAAATCAACACTAATATTTTTTCGTTTTGCATAATCAACGATTTGGTCTTTCGATATTTTTCCTAAACCAAAATATTTAGAATTTTTATTTGCAAAATACAATCCGCAAACAGAAGCTGTTGGATACATTGCAAAATTTTCGCTTAAAGTTATTCCTGTGTTTTTTTCAACATTTAAAAGCTCAAAAATTTGTTCTTTCTCTGAATGGTCGGGACAAGCTGGGTAGCCAATTGCCGGACGAATACCCTGAAATTTTGCTTTTATTAAGTCTTCTTTTTCAATATCTTCATTTGGAGAATAAGCCCAAAATTCTTTTCTAACTTTTAAGTGCATCAACTCTGCAAAAGCCTCTGCTAGTCTGTCGGAAATTGTTTTAAACAATAAATTTTGATAGTCGTCGGTTTTGTTTAACTGCTTTTCAAGGTCAATGCCGGTTGTTAAGGCAAAAGTTCCAATATAATCGCTTATTCCGCTTTGCTTAGGAGCAATAAAATCAGATAATGATAGATTTTTGCTTCCGTCGGTTTTCTCTTGCTGCTGACGAAGTGTGTGTAATGTTGTCAATATTTTTGTTCTTGTTTCGTCGGCATAAATTTCAATATCATCATTAATTGAATTTGCAGGAAAAAAACCAATAACTGCTTTTGCTTTAAGCAGATTATTTTTAATAATATTGTCTAACAAAATTTGAGCATCATCAAATAATTTGCGAGCTTCGGTTCCAATTTTAGGGTCATCAAAAATCTTAGGAAATCTGCCTTTTAACTCCCATGCTTTAAAAAAGAAATCCCAGTTAATATATTCTTTAATATCTTTAACAGAATAATTGTCGAAAATCTTAATGCCTTTTATTTTTGGAACAACCGGTTTATCTTCATCAAAATTTATTGATAATTGGTTTTTACGGGCATCATCTATAGAAATATAATTAATGTTTTTTTTATTTAGATGCTTTTCTCTTATTTGTTTATATTCTTCAGAAACAGTTTTAGTATATTCTGTTTTAGTTTTGTTGTTTAGTATTTTATTAACAACTGTAACCGCTTGTGAAGCGTCTCCTGCATAAATTGTAGCACCACTATATTCGGGTGCAATTTTAACGGCAGTGTGAATTTTTGAAGTAGTTGCTCCGCCAATCAGTAATGGAATGTTCATTTTGTTTTGTTCCATTTGTTTGGCAACGTTTACCATTTCTTCGAGCGAAGGTGTTATTAATCCGCTTAAGCTGATAATGTCAACATTTTCTTTTATAGCAGTATCAATAATATCTTTTGTAGGAACCATTACACCCATATCAATAATCTCGTAGTTATTGCACGACCATACAACATTAACAATGTTTTTACCAATATCGTGAACATCGCCTTTTACGGTTGCCAGTAAAATTTTTCCTGCTGATTTGGTTTTCGTGCCTTTATCTTCTTCAATGTATGGTTGTAAAATCTCGACTGATTTTTTCATTACCCTTGCTGTTTTAACAACTTGAGGTAAAAACATTTTGCCTTCGCCAAATAGTTTGCCCACATAATTCATACCGGTCATTAACGGACCTTCAATAATCTCCAGTCCTGAGTTATATTTTTTTAATGCTTCAGCAATGTCTTCTTCAAGATAATCAACAATACCCTTTGTTAAAGCATGTTTTAGTTTATCGTCAATATTAGAGTTTCTCCAGTCGGCAACTTTTGTTTTTTTATCATCAACATTTTTTATGTTTTGAGCAAACTCAATTAATCGTTCGGTTGCATCATCTCTGCGATTAAGCACAACATCTTCAATAAGTTGCAACAATTTTTTTGGTATCTCGTCATAAATCTGCAACATCCCGGGATTAACAATCGCCATATCCATACCGGCTTTTATTGCATGATATAAAAACACAGAGTGCATAGCTTCGCGAACAATGTTATTACCTCTAAATGCAAACGAAAGATTGCTCACACCACCGCTTACTTTAGCATGTGTGAGATTTTTTTTAATCCAAGCAGTTGCATTAATAAAGTCAACAGCCAGATTGTTGTGCTCTTCAATTCCTGTGGCGATGGTTAAAATATTAGGGTCGAAAATTATGTTTTGAGCCTTGAAATTTACTTTGTTAACAAGAATGTCATACGCACGTTTACAAATATTAATTTTATCGTTGTAAGTAACTGCCTGACCTTTTTCGTCGAAAGCCATAACCACAACAGCAGCTCCGTAATTTTTAATTTTTTCGGCTTTTTCAATAAAAGCATCCTCGCCTTCTTTTAAACTTATTGAATTAACAATAGCTTTGCCCTGCAAGCATTTTAAACCTGTTTCAATAACCGACCATTTTGAAGAATCAATCATTACAGGCAATCTGGCAATTTCCGGTTCCGAAACCATAAGGTTAAGAAAAGTATGCATCTCCTTTTCGGCATCGAGCATGGCATCGTCCATGTTAACATCAATTATTTGAGCACCGCCATCTACCTGAGCTCTTGCTATTGATAATGCCTCTTCATATTTTTTTTCTCTTATCAGTCGGGCAAATTTACGCGAGCCGGCAACATTTGTTCTTTCACCAACGTTCACAAAATTTGTTTCTTTACTAATAATAACAGGCTCTAAACCACTTAGTTGAGTTCGTGTTTTGATGTTTGGGATTTGACGAGGAACAGAATTTTTTGCAAATTCTGAAAAAGCAGCAATATGAGTAGGCGTTGTTCCACAGCATCCACCAATAATATTAACAAGTTGTTTGTCTAAGTAAATTTTAATTTTTTCAGCCATTTGTTTGGCACTCTGGTCATAATCTCCAAATTGATTTGGTAAACCTGCATTTGGGTAGGCACTTACATAAAACGGAGCTTTTGCCGATAACTCTTCGAGGTAAGGTTGCAGTCCTTCGGCACCAAATGAGCAGTTTAAACCAATGCTCAGTAAGTCGAAATCAGACAATGAGATTAAAAAGGCTTCAACGGTTTGCCCTGAAAGAGTTCTCCCGCTAATGTCGGCAACAGTAACCGAAACCATAACGGGTAATTTTACGTTTTTTTGTTTAAATATTTTGTTAATGGCAAACAAAGCAGCTTTAGCATTTAATATATCAAAAACAGTTTCAATCAGTAATAAATCAACACCACCGTCGATTAATCCTAAAATTTGTTCGCTGTATGCTTCAACAAAATCGTCGAAGCTAACGGCACGAAATCCGGGGTCGTTAACATCGGGCGACATTGATGCGGTTTTGTTTGTAGGACCTATTGAACCTGCAATGTAAATTGGTTTTTGGTCGGTTGAGTATTTTTTTGCAACTTCAACAGCATTTTTTGCAGCTGTTACATTCATTTCGTAAACAAGAGATTCCATGTCATAATCCTGCATAGAGATTTTGTTTGAGTTGAATGTGTTTGTCTCAATAATATCGGCTCCTGCTTCAATAAATTGTTTATGAATAGTTTTTATTACTTCTGGTTTGGTTATTGATAAGAGGTCGTTATTTCCTTTTAAATCACAGCTGTAATTTTTGAATCGTTCGCCTCTAAAGTCCTCTTCTGTCAATTTTTGTTGTTGAATCATGGTACCCATTGCACCATCGAGTATTAATATCCTTTTTTCTAATTCTTTATAGATGTTTTTCACAATTATTGCATTAAGTTATTTTGTTTGCAAAAATATAACAAAAATTAACAATTTGAGAAAGTTTTTTACACTATTGGTAGTGAGGATGATTATACTTTTTTTGCCGACGGGTTACCTCGTTGGTTTTATTTGCTAATTCATTCTCTTGCCGACGGGCTAATTCGTTTATTT
>QMPG01000037.1 GCA_003648455.1 Bacteroidota bacterium | reverse complement strand
TAAAAAGGTCTTTTTTGTCATTCCGTCCGTCAGCTGACGGATCGGAATCTTTAACTTTCATGGTATCAGTAGATTCTGAAACAAGTTCAGAATGACAAATAGGTAGATACTTGCTTTTTAGACCGGACTCATTATTGTATAATTAAAATGTGTTTATTCCGAAAGATTGGAATAAAAAAAGTTACCACAGATTTTTATATCTGATTACAGACTTTGAATCTGTGGTATTTATAAATAGTTTTTATTAATTTATTTAATTAGTCTGTTCTTGTGTCTGCAAGATTCTTCAAATTGCCTTTTATAAGCGCTTGTATAGATTCGTCAATATATTGCTTGTCTGTTAAAACCACTTTTAATCCTGCTCTTTGAAAACTCTCATATGCACCACTTCCCATGCCACCGGCAATTAAAATATCACAATCACCAATTTCTTGTGCCATTAAAGCATGTTTGTTATCTGCATCTTGTCCATAACCATGTTTGCCTTGCTGATTAAAATGAGAAGACTCTGACTCAGAATGCTGTTGTCCTTGACCTTGTGCAAAGTGCCCTGTTCCTCTTTGTCTGAGTTCATCTGATAATACTTTGTCGTTTTCTAAAGTAATTACTTTGTAATACTGTGAACGGCCAAAATGCTGACTGACGGTATTGCCATCATTTGTTACTATTGCTATTTTCATAACTTCTAATTTTATTATTATTAATGATTAAATTAAATTCTATTTCGTAATTCGTAAAAACACGAACCATTATTGTAAATTTTTTTATATTCCTAAGAATTTTTTAAATAAAAATTGGGCTTCTTCCCAGTTTTTTAAATTAAGACAATATCTAATTTTTGGAGCTTCAATTTCGCCTTGTATAAGTCCTGCATTTTTCAATTCTTTTAAATGTTGCGAAAGTGTAGATTTTGCAATTGGCAACTCTTCAGATAAATCGCGACTGTAACAACACGCTTGTTTTGAAAGCAATTGTAATAAATACATACGAATAGGGTGTCCCATGGCTTTAGCATAACGTGCAATTTTTCTTTGTTCGTCTGTTATTATTTTTTTAGTCATCGTCATTATTTTAAAATTGTTCGCAAATGTACGAACAATTTTTTATTCACAAAAAGTATTCTATCTTTTTTTAATTTTTTTACATAAAAATTTGGATAAGAAATATAATGTTCGTTTTTTTACGAACTGATAATAAAAAAATAAAAATGGACATAAAAATTCTTGGCACAGGATGTGCAAATTGTAATGTGCTTGAAAAGCTTACAAGAGAAGTGATTTCTGAAAATGGTATAGTCGCAAATATTTCAAAAATTGAAGATATTATGGATATAATGAATTATGGTGTAATTTCAATTCCGGCTCTTGTAATTAACGAAAAAGTAGTGGTAAAGGGACGTGTGCCTTCTGCAAAAGAAATAAAAAAGATTTTATTAGCTTATTAAATTTAAAAAAAATGAAAAAAATAATTAATTTGTTAGTATTGTTATTATTTGTTTTTAATGGTTTTTCAAGTAATAATAGCAAAAGTTCTAATATTATTAAAGACAGTTCCAACAATGTAAATAAAGTTGAGGTATATTATTTTCATTATAAACACAGATGTTCAACTTGTCTTGCCGTGGAAGAACAAACGAGAAATGATTTAATTGATATTTATCCTGCCAAAGTGAATTCAGGAAAAATTACTTTTCAATCTGTTGATATGGAAGAAAAAAACGGAGAAGATTTAGCAAATAAAATGAACGTTAAGTGGCAAACATTAATTTTTATACATAACGACCAAAGAATAGATTTAACAAATGATGCATTTTTGTATGCAACAACAACGCCGGACAAACTAAAAGTTAAAATTAAAGAAACTGTTGACAAAATGCTTAATTTAAAATAATGGAGTTTCTACAATCGTTATTAGAAAACACTCAATTGCCATTGTTGTATGCCTTTATTCTTGGGCTGATGACAGCAATAAGCCCTTGCCCGCTTGCTACAAACATAACCGCAATTGCATTTTTAGGGAAAGACATTAATAATAAAAGAAGAGTTTTTTTTAATGGACTTATTTATACTCTTGGACGAGCTGTAACTTATACAACAATAGGTTTGATATTTTATTTTGGAATAAGTCAATTTCAAATTTCAGGGTTTATTCAAAAATGGGGTGAAATTTTTTTAGGACCATTATTAATACTTATTGGATTATTAATGTTAGATTTCATTAAAATTAAGTTGCCAGGTTTTGGAAAACTTAAAGAAAAAATGGAACAGAAAAGTCAATCAGGCTTTTGGGGTGTTCTGCTTTTAGGAATTGTTTTTGCTTTAGCTTTTTGTCCATATAGTGCTGTGTTATATTTTGGAATGTTAATACCAATGACAATAACAAGTGCTTCAGGGCTTTATTTGCCAATAATCTTTGCTATTGGCACTGGATTACCTGTAATCATTTTTGCTTGGATTATTTCTTATACTATTCGTGGTGTTGGTGTAGTTTTTAACAAAGTAACAATCTTTGAAATTTGGTTTAGGCGTATAGTCTCAATTATTTTCATTGGGGTGGGAGTCTATTATTTAATAATTTTTATTATATAAAATGACTACACTTCGATAAACCGTAAAAATCAAAAAAAAAATTATATATTCACATATGAGACTACTCCGGAAACTAAAGTTGTCAATTTATAGTATCTTAGTGGCTTTTCGGAGTGAATTAACCCGCTTTAACCTGCTTTATTCATACAAAAACGAAGTGAATTGCATGAATTAGCGATGGATAGTGGAAAGTAAAGCGGGAACCGAACCGCCAACTGGCGGTGAGCTCACGCAAGTAAACCCCACATTAGAAGTACCCAAATTTGGGGTTTTAAAAAAAAAATTGTTGGTAATTCTTAAGCGTAGAAAAATTATGAATTTTTCGGGTTAAATTTAAAATAGTAGCTCACCGACTAACGAAAGTTTGATTTTTTATATTTGCAATTGAGAGTTCTTTTTTCTTTCGTTTATTTTCTGTAACTTCTATTAATTCGAATTCGTCTAAAATTAAACATGTATTACATAATTTACAAATAATTAATTATGAAACTAAATAAAATTATAATCACAACATTATTGATAAATATATTGATTATAACAAATGTTTATTCTCAAGATTATTTCCAACAAAAAGTAAACTATAAAATTAATGTCAAATTAAATGATGTTAAGAATGAATTGTCGGCTAATGAGACAATTGAATACACAAACAACTCGCCAAACACATTAAATTTTCTATATTTTCATTTGTGGCCTAATGCATATAAAAATGAAAATACTGCTTTTGCAAAACAAAAACTTGAGAATGGAGACTCTTGGTTTTATTTTTCTGACGAAAGTGAAAAAGGTTATATTGATTCGCTTGATTTTAAAGTAAATAATAAAAGAGTTAAATGGGAATTAGATTCTGTTAATATTGATATTTGTAAATTATATTTAAACAAACCAATACAAGCCGGCGAGACAATAATTATAACAACTCCTTTCCACGTGAAGATACCAAGAACATTTTCACGTTTAGGACACAAAAAACAATCATATCAAATTTCACAATGGTATCCAAAACCGGCAGTTTATGACAAATATGGCTGGCATCAAATGCCTTATCTCGACCAAGGTGAATTTTATTCTGAATTTGGTTTTTTTGATGTTTCAATAACTGTGCCTAGAAACTATGTTGTTGCAGCAACCGGTAATTTAATGAATGATGAAGAAAAAATATGGTTAGATCAAAAAGTTAAAGAAACAGAACAAATAAAAGCATTTGACGAGAAAGACCAGACTTATCCTGCTTCAGATTCAATAACAAAAACATTGCGTTTTACTGAAAAAAACATTCATGATTTTGCCTGGTTTGCCGACAAACGCTATCATGTTTTAAAAAGTAAAGTAATACTGCCAAACTCAAAACATACAGTAAATACATGGGTGTTTTTTTTAAATTATGAGGCTGATAAATGGGAAAATGCTTTAGAATATGTCAACGATGCAATTAAATATTATTCATCGTGGTATGGTGACTATCCATATAATAATTGTACTGCTGTTCTTGGAGCATTAACTGCAGGAGGAGGAATGGAATATCCAACAATAACAATAATTGGGAAATCACAAAATAAATTTGTTCTCGAAGTTACAATTATGCACGAAGTGGGTCACAATTGGTTTTACGGAATGCTCGGTTTTAACGAAAGAGAATACCCGTGGATGGATGAAGGTATTAACACTTTTAGCGAAGCTCGATATATAAACACGAAATATCCAAATAACAGGGTTTATCAATTATTAGGAAATGAAAAAATTGCCAAAATGCTGGGTATTCAAAATGAAAAATATAAATATATGCAAGAACTGATTTATTTGCTTAAAGCAAGAAACAACACCGATCAAATTGCATCACTGCATTCAAAAGATTATACTTCAATTAATTATGGAGCTATTGCATATTATAAAACTGCTTTTTCAATTGACTATTTAAGAAATTATCTTGGCGAAGATAAATTTAACCAAATAATGCAAAAGTTTTTTAAACAGTGGCAATATAAACATCCATATCCCGAAGATTTTAAAAAATGTTTTGTTGAAAATTCCAATAAAAATCTTGACTGGTTTTTTAACGACATCTTAAACACAACAAAAAAAATTGACTATAAAACTAAGTCAATTAAAAATAATGAGTTGATAGTTAAAAATTCAGGTAAAATTAACTCGCCTATAAATATATCGGAAATAAATAACGATACTGTAGTTTATTCACAATGGTATGATGGGTTTGAAGGTGAAAAGAAATTTAAAATAAACACTCCTGATGTAGATAAAATCGTTATTGATTATTCAAAAAACATGCTCGATGTAAACAGAAAAAATAATACAATAAGAACACGCGGAATATTGAAAAAAGTTGAGCCTCTTAAATTTAAGCTGTTTGGTATAGTAGAAAATTCTAATAAAACACAAATTAATTATTATCCTCTTCTGGGGTGGAATAATTATGATAAATATATGCCTGGAGTATTATTTACCAATTCGCTTTTACCCAAGCAAAAATTTGAATATATAATTAATCCTTTTTACAGTTTTGGGAAAAATAATATTGCAGGTACAGCGAAATTATCATATACAATGTTTCAAAACAACAGTTTTATTCAGGATATTAAAATAGGAACATCTGTTACACAATATTCAATTGGAAATGAAAGTGATGCAGATTTTCAACGATATGAAGCAAAAGCTAAAATTAATTTCAGAAAATCATGCGCACGAAGCAGAATTAACAATACTGTTACAATTAACTCAATATTAGCAAGCGATTTAGAAGATTATTTTTATAATAATAAGAAGGTTAATAAGTATTTTCATAATATTAGATATGATTTTGAAAATAAACGCTTAATAAATCCCTTTAAATTTTCGGCAAACATTCAGGCAGCTAAAGGCTTTGTTAAAAGTTGGGTTGAAGCGAATTATAAAATTACTTATAATAATGTAAGAAAAGGACTTAACGTTAGATTTTTTGCCGGTAAATTTTTATATAACTCTGATTCTTATTATGGAAATTATAATTTCAGACTTTCCGGTACAACAGGCTATCAGGATTATACTTTCGACAATGTTTTTTTAGGTAGAATGGAAACAATTAATAATGATGTCGACAATCATCTTTTGTCACAACAATTTGTGCGAAACGATGGAGGTTTCACAACTTACACTTTTTTGGGACAAACCAATAACTGGATTACAACATTAAATTTAACAAGTAGTTTGCCTACAAAAATTCCAATTAATATTTATGCAAATATTGGTACATACGACAATATAAAAAATTATAACAAGTCAAACCAATTTATTTACGAGGCAGGAATTGAAATTCCATTTTTTAATAATATATTTGTAATATATGTTCCGGTATTAATGTCAGAAGATTTGAAAGAAACAAATGACTTTATTACAGACAATTACTGGCAAAAAATACGTTTTACTTTAAATTTAAATAAATTATATAAGTTAAAAAACGCTTCATCATATATTAATTAAAATTGGGAAAAAATAAAAAAATATATTTTGCTTCAGATGCTCATTTAGGTTATCCAAGTTATGAGAAAAGTCTTAAAAGAGAAAAACTTTTTGTTAAATGGCTCGATGAAATAAAAAGTGATGCACAAGAAATTTATCTTCTTGGAGATATTTTTGATTTTTGGTTTGAATACAAAAAAGTTATTCCTCGAGGTTTTTCGCGTTTTCTTGGCAAAATATGTGAGCTGACAGATAAAGGAATTGTCGTATATTTTTTTACAGGAAATCACGATTTGTGGGTAACCGATTATCTTCCAAAAGAAACAGGAGTTATTCTTCAGCGAAATCCGGTAACAAAAATAATTAATGGCAAGAAATTTTTTCTTGCACATGGTGACGGCTTAGGTCCCGGCGATAAAGGATACAAAAGGCTTAAAAAAATATTTACAAATCCAATACTTCATTGGTTGTTTTCAAGGCTTCATCCCAATGTTGCTTTTGCAATTGCGCATAGTTGGTCAATTAGTAGTAGAGAAGCAAAAGGTCTCGTTGCTGAAGAGTTTAAAGGAGTTGATAAAGAGAATCTTGTTATTTATGCTAAAGAAGAATTAAAATACGAACACTTTGATTATATGATATTTGGTCATCGCCACGTTCCTATTGATTTGAAATTAAATAATAAATGCCAATTTATTAATCTTGGCGATTGGATTACCCATTTTACTTATGCAGTTTTTGATGGCGATAAACTTGAATTAAAAGAGTTTAAATAAAAAAGAATAATTTTTTCTTTTTCAAAAACTTTGTAACTTACACAAATAAGATAAATCAATATTTCTTAGTCTCTCAATGGAATAAAAAGGGTGAGAGATTTATTGTTTAATTTAAATAAATAATCCGATGAAAATTAAAATTTTTTTTAAGTTATCTGTAATGTTGTTTGCAATTACTTTTTTTGTTAATTGCAGCGGTGGAAGTAATAATGAAGCTTCTGATGTGAAAGACAATGAACAGGTTGAAGAAAATATAACAAAAGGTGAGATTACCGATGAAATTTATGTAGAGATTTCAGCTCAACTAATGTATATTTCTACAAAGTATGCCATTGAATCTGAAAAAACAGGAACAGCTGCAGGACAGCTATCTCTTGGTGAAGAAGCTCAAAAAGAGATTGAAGCAGTCTTTAATAAATATGGAGTTACCGAAGAAAATTTAGAAGAGTATTCAAAAAAGTTTGAAGAAAATCCGTTGTCTATAATAAAATTAACTAGTGCAATTGCTAAAAGAGCAGCGGAATTAAAAAAAGAAGATGAATAAAAATAAGTTGACAGATTATAAAAAAGTTAAAGACGAGCAAGTTATCTTGCTCGTCTCTTTTATTATTCGTTGATAATTTGGTATATTAATAATTTATTTGCTTTTAAAATGTATAATCGGTCTTCTTCAATGCGGGAGTTAATTATACGAACAAAGTCAGGTAATTTCAGGCTGTCTGTTTGAAATGATTTTAAATTATACAAATTAAGAGAGTTATTATTATGATATAAAATATTTTTATTTTTTATTTGAAACGTTTTTAAATTTCTAATATAAATTGTTTTCACATAAACACCATACATATCAAAAATAAGAATTCCTTTATTCGGAATATTTAAATATACATAACCGTTTTTTTCAAACATCTCGTTGGCAAGAAATTCTCTGCCAACAATTTGCCCTAGGTTAAAACTTTCGTAAACCTCTTTAAGATTTTTGTCATATTTACATAATTTTTTTGTTTGACTATTAAGCACAATAAAACCATTTTGATTTGAGCCACACACCAATGTCGCTTCATCAATATCAATATCATTAAGATTAATAGGGCTACCAATTGCTGAAAGAGTATTGTCTAAAAAAACAATCTGATTAAAATCTTTATAAAAAATTAATATCCTCAATGGGTTTGATACATCTACTGATGTAATATCACCAAGAAAATTATTGCTGTATTCACAAATTTTGTTTCCTTCTTTGTTGAATTTTGTCAGTTGTTTATTATTAACAGTATATACATTTCCAAGATTATCAGTTGTGAAAAAATTGCTGGTAATATTTATCTCATTAATTAATTTGAAGGATCCGAGATTAAAAGTTGAAAAAAGTAGTAATATCGAAATTAAAATTTTCATGGGCTTTGTTTTTTATAATTCTTCGTTAATTTTAAGCAACTCATCAACATAGATTCTGTTATTGGCAAGACGTGGTATTTTATGTTGACCTCCTAGTTTGCCTTTTCGTTTTAACCATTCATGAAAGACACCTTTTTTTAAACAAACAATTTGAGGTAATGTTAACGAAATATCTTTATATCGTTTTGCTTCGTAATCGGAATTAAAAGATTTTAATGAATTATCGAGCAATTCTGTAAAGTGTTCCAGATTATTGGGTTTCTTGTCAAATTCAAAAAGCCATTGATGGCAACCTTTTTGATTTTCACTCATATATACAGGTCCTGCTGTATATTCATTAATCATGGCATTTGTTCGGTCGCAGGCAATTTTTAAAGCATTTTTTGCATTATCAATAATAAGCTCTTCGCCAAAGGCATTAATAAAATGTTTTATTCTACCGGTAATAACAAATTTAAAAGGATATTTTGAAGTAAATTTAATTGTATCACCAATAATATATCGCCATAAACCGGAGTTTGTCGATATTACTATTGCATAATTTTTGTTTAATTCAATTTGATTAATGCTTAATGTTTTTGGCATTTCATCGTGAATATTTTCGAGAGGAATAAATTCATAAAAAATCCCATAGTCAAGCATTAACAACATGCTGTTTGAGTTAGTGTCATCTTGAATACCAAAAAATCCTTCCGAAGCATTATAAATCTCAAGATAGTGCATATCGTTTGATGGAATTAATTTTTTGTATTGTTCTCTGTAAGGCACAAAACTAATCCCTCCATGCATAAATAACTCTAAATTAGGCCATACTTCTAATAAATTTTTTTTACCTGTAATGCTTAGAATTTTTTTCATTAATACTAATGTCCACGAAGGTACTCCGGCAATGCTTGTAACGTTTTCATTAATAGTTTGATGAGCCATTTTATTTAGTTTTTCTTCCCACTCATCCATTAAAGCAACCGATTGACTTGGTGTTCTAATAAACTCAGTCCCAAAAGGAGCATTTTTAATCAATATTGCAGAGAGATCTCCATAATATGAAGCATTGCTAAAATTATTTATATGATGACTTCCTCCTATTGTCAGCCCTTTACCTTTAAATATTTCTGTGTCCGGATATTGTTCCGAATAAATTGTTAGAGTATCTTTTGCTCCCCTAAAATGGCAATCTTCTAAAGCATCTTTACTTACAGGTATAAATTTACTTTTATCATTTGTCGTTCCCGATGATTTTGCAAACCATTTTATTTCCTGATTCCACAATAAATTTTGTTCCCCTTGTCTAAGTCTTATCACATAAGGTTTTATATCATCATAATATTGTAAAGGCACTCTTCTTTTATATTCTTCAATAGTATTAATTGATTTGTAGTCATATTTTTTACCCCATTCAGTATCTTTAGCTTTTTTTATTAATTTTTTAAATGTTTCTTGCTGCACTTCAATAGGATAATTCTTAAACAAATTAATCTCATTTGTTCTTTTTATCATCATCCACGAAACAATGGAACGAAATAATGGCATATTTTAAAGTTTATTGGTTATTACAAATTTATACTAAATAATAAATATTTTACTTTTTTTTATAATTATTTCACTAATCAATAATAAATTTTCTTATTTTTACACTTAATCAAATTTATCTACATTAAAAAAAATCAACAACCTTGTTTTTATGAATTATTTTGATTTAATTGTTTTAGTGGCTTTATTATGGAGTGCATATAAAGGTTTTTCAAAAGGCTTTATTCACTCTATTGCATCTTTTGCCGCTTTGTTACTTGGTATTTATGGTGCAGTTAAATTTTCTGACATTACAAGTCATTACTTAATTCTGAATTTTGATTTTAACCCTAATTATTTGCCAATTATTTCGTTTGCTGTCACATTTGTGATAATTGTTGTTGCTGTTCATTTTGCTGCAACATTAATCGACAAATTGATAAAAGCAATTGCATTAGGTTTTATTAATCGAATTCTAGGAGCAGTATTCGGTATTGCCAAAATAGCTTTTATTATTAGTATTATCCTTGTTATTGTTAATGGATTAGATAAAAACCTTAAATTTATGTCGCCAGAGCTAACACAAAGCTCTCTTTTATATAAACCATTATCTAATTTTGCACCTTCAATATTTCCTTATTTAAAATTTGAAAATATAGGTTTGAATAAATCATCTATAAATAAAACATTTGTTTTTTCTGATTGCAAACAAAAAGGAGTATAAATTCTGCAAAAATAAACATTTGTAAAAAGAAGAATTTGACAACATATTATAATAATAATTTTTCAATTATTATCTTTGAAAAAAATTTCAGACTATGACTTTTATTGATGAATTAAAATGGAGAGGTATGATTCACGACATCATGCCCGGAACAGAAGAACAACTTAAAAAAGAAATGACAACTGCCTATGTTGGTATTGACCCAACTGCAGATTCTTTACATATTGGACATTTAGTATCAGTTATGTTATTAAAACATTTCCAGTTAGCAGGGCACAAGCCGATTATTGTTCTTGGCGGTGCAACAGGAATGATTGGTGATCCATCAGGTAAATCTGAAGAAAGAAATTTGCTTTCCGAAGCTAAATTAAAGCATAATCAGGCAAGAATAAAAAATCAGTTAACTAATTTTCTTGATTTTAACGGGAATGATAATTCAGCAGAGATAGTTAACAATTACGATTGGATGAAAAATATTTCATTCCTTGAATTTATTCGTGATATTGGTAAGCATATTACAGTTAACTATATGATGGCAAAAGATTCTGTTAAAAAGAGACTAAATAATGAGGCAAAATCAGGTCTCTCTTTTACCGAATTTTCATACCAATTAGTACAGGGATATGACTTTTTACATTTGTATGAACACAAAAATTGCAAACTGCAAATGGGTGGCTCCGACCAATGGGGAAATATCACTACAGGAACAGAATTAATTAGACGAAAACTTAATGGTGAAGCATATGCAATTACTTGCCCATTAATAACTAAAGCCGATGGAGGTAAGTTTGGTAAAACAGAACAAGGGAATGTGTGGTTGGCCAAAAAATACACATCACCATACAAATTTTACCAATTTTGGTTAAATGTTTCTGATGAGGATGCTGAGAAATATATTAAAATCTTTACACTATTAAATAGAGATGAAATTGAAAAATTGATTGCTGAACATAACAAAGCTCCACATTTACGAATTTTGCAAAGTGCATTAGCAAAAGAAATTACAATACTTGTTCATTCCGAAGAAGATTATAATTCAGCCGTTGAAGCTTCAAAAATTTTATTCGGCAAAGGAACTAAAGAAACATTGCAAAAAATTGATGAAGAAACTTTCTTGTCAGTTTTCGAAGGTGTACCACAGTTTGAAATTAATATTTATGATATAGTAAAAGGAATTAATGTTACCGATTTGTTAATTGATAAAACAAAAATTTTTAGTTCAAAAGGGGAGTTGCGCAGATTAATTGCCGGCGGAGGATTAAGCATTAATAAAGAAAAAGTTACAGATGCAAATTCTCTTGTAGATAAATCTTGGCTTATTGACGAAAAATATATCTTAGTTCAAAAAGGTAAAAAGAATTATTTTTTAATAAAAACCATTAACAAAGAATAAAAATTGTAAAGAATAAAATTTGTAAAATTTATTAATTCGTTCTCTTGACTTTAATTCGGGAGAGCGAATTTTACAATACGTTTAATTTTATTAACCTGAATTTGATATAAGATTTTATGTTTGATAGTTTTATTGAAAGATTAAAATATCAGTTAAGTAAAGAATTACCTGGTGAAAGTGCTCATAAGATAATGTCTCCTTCGTTTAGATTTAACAACTATTCAAGCAAATCACCTGTTAAAAGCAGTGTGTTAATTTTATTATATCCTTACAATAATGATATTTACACAGTGCTGATTAAGAGAGCTGAATACGATGGATTTCATAGTGCTCAAATAAGTTTTCCGGGAGGTAAATATGAGAGCTCTGATAATGTATTATCTCAAACAGCTTTAAGAGAAACGTATGAGGAAATTGGCATAGAACCCGAATTAATTAAAATTATTGGACCAATAAGTTCAATTTATATTCCGATTAGCAACTATACAGCACAACCTTTTATTGGATATGTAAATAAAAAGCCTGACTTTAAGATTGACACTTTTGAGGTAAGCAATGTTATTAATGTGAAAATTAGCGAATTACTAGATAATGTAAACAAAAAAAACGGTCTTTTTAAAGTAGGAAATAAAAAAATTCAAGCTCCTTATTATAATGCTAATGGGAATAAAATCTGGGGAGCAACAGCAATGGTGTTATGCGAATTTATAAAAATTGTAAAACAAGCCGACTTACTTAATTCATAACATTTTGATAGTCCTTATAACGATTAATTATTTCATTAACATAGTTATAAGTTTCTTGTCCGCGACAATATCCATATCTAACAACAGAATCTCTATAATATTTAGGGTTTGATTTGTTAAGAATATAATAATCTACATTATTATCCCAAACATTAGGGTCTTTACCGTTTTTTTCAGCTAAACGTCTTGCATCTAAAACATGACCTAAACCAACATTATATGAAGCTAAAATAAATTTAATTCTTTGGTTTTTGTCAACGATTGTATTAGCAAAATAATTGTCGAGCCACTTAATAAATTTAACTCCGGCCTCTATGTTTTTTTTAGGTGAAGAATTTTTACCTGCTCCAAACCTTGATGCTGTGTGGGGCATCAATTGCATTAAACCATAAGCACCTGCCCACGATTTAACCCTTGGATCAAATCTCGATTCCTGATATATCAATGAAGCCAATAAGCGCCAGTCCCAATCAATATCAGAACTGTATTCTTTAATATATTTATCAAAAACTGAAATTTTCCCACCGTGAACAGATAAATAATCACTTTTTAATCTTCTTGTTGCCTTTTTGTTTCTAAAATATTTATTATAAACAACAGCATACATGGGAGTGTTCTTAACACTGTTAATCCAGTTATTAATTGCGTTTAATAATTCGGGAGAATTTTTTCGTACTGCCCAGGCTAATTTTTGCGGAAAACTAACAGGTGTCATAACATCAATGTTTGGCAAGAATGTTTGATTTAATAATGCTACATTTTCATCAGTTACAGTATAGTCTATTTCTCCATTTGCAACAGAATAAATAAGCTGTTCAGTTTCTTTGTCGACTTCAATAATATTTATGCTGTCACCAATTTCCTCGGCTAAATGTTTTAATCGGGTAGAATATGAAGTGTTTGCTTGAACATAAACTGTTTTTTTTGCCAAGTCTAATTGGTTTCTTACCATGTTACTTTCAATTTCCCTTTTCGACATTTTCTCCCAACCTTCGGGTTTGCGTTGTACCAAAACCTGACGAGTTGTTCCATGAGGCTCTGTAAAATTTACTATATTGCTTCTTGATTTGGTTACGGTTAAATTTAAAGCCAACAAATCACATTGTTCTAGTTTGAGTTTATCAAAAGTGTCGTTCATATTGTTGCTGGTGATTATTTGCAAATCAACACCTAAATAATCAGCAAACATTTTAAGCAAATCATACTGATAACCCATGGGTTTGCCTCTATAAATAAAATAACTTGTGGAGTTATTATCGGTAAGTGCTATTAATTTCCCTCTATTTTTAATTTTTTGTAAATCAGATACTTTTTCTTGCGTTTTTGTATGTTGAGCATTCTCACATGATGCAAGAATAATTAAAATACAGAGAAATAATAATTTAAAGAATCTGTTCATTTCTTAATAAGAATTTTCTTATTTTTGATAAATTTAATAAAAATTTTTGAGAAACGAAAATGGATAATTACAAATGTTTGAAAAATCATATTATAATATGTGGTTATGGAAGAAATGGGAAACAAGCTGCTATCAATTTGCAAGAGCATGGTGAAAGACTTGTAATTATTGATCAAAAGGAAGATTTAAGCACAAAATACAATGATAAAAATTCTTTTTTTATTGTCGGAGATGCAACCGAAAACGATACTCTTATTAAAGCAAATATAAAAAATGCAAAAGCGTTAATAACAAGTTTGCCTGTTGATGCCGATAACTTATATGTTGTTCTAACAGCACGACAAATAAATTCATCAATAAAAATTGTAAGTCGGGTATCAAATATTAGCTCAAATTCAAAATTAAAAAAAGCAGGTGCAAATTTTGTTGTAATGCCAGATTTGATTGGTGGTAAACATATGGCAAAATTAGTTGCACAACCAGATATTGTTGAGTTCCTTGATAAAATACTTCTGCAAAGTAAAGGAGAAGTGAATCTTGAGGAGTTTTCGTGTTGTAGTTTGAGAAAGGAGTTTGTTGATAAATCGATAGGAGAACTTGGAATAAGAAATATTACGGGAGCAAATATTATTGGGATGAAAAAGGGTGAAGGAAAATTTATTTTTAATCCTTCTCATGAAGAAAAGTTATCTCAAAACGATAAAATTTTTGTTTTGGGAACTAATAATCAATTAGAAAAATTGATTAATATGCTGTCAAACAAAGGAGGAGAATAAAAGTTAAATAATTTTGTATTTTTCTTAAAAATAATTTTGAAACAAAAAAAATTGTATTACTTTTGCAAACCAATTGATAATGGTCCGGTCGTCTAGGGGTTAGGACGCCAGGTTTTCATCCTGGTAACCGGGGTTCGATTCCCCGTCGGACTACTTTTTTATTTAAAAATATAATAAGTAGTATGGCAAATCATATTTCAGCAAAAAAGAGAATTCGTCAAAGCGAAAAAAGAAGATTGCATAATAAATTTTATGCTAAAACAGCAAGAAATGCAATTCGTAAATTAAGAGCAACAGAAGATAAAAAAGTTGCAGAGGAGTTATTGCCACAAGTAGCATCGGCGCTTGACAAACTTGCAAAAAGAAATATAATTCATAAGAATAAAGCATCAAATTTGAAATCAAGTTTAAGTTTGTATGTTAGTAGCTTATAAGCCTTATCTTAAAAAATAAAAAGTCTTCTTTATGAAGGCTTTTTTTATATATAAATAATTTGGCAAAAACTAATTTAAGCATAAAAAATTGGTCTCTTGACGACCGTCCTCGCGAAAAGCTCCTTTCTAAAGGCATTAACAGTCTTAGTAATGCCGAATTAATTGCCATTCTTATTGGTTCCGGAAATAAAAATGAGTCTGCTGTTGATTTATCTAAAACAATTCTTTCAAAAGTAAACAATAATCTAAACGAATTAGGTAAACTTTCAATAGACGATTTTAAATCGTTTAATGGCATTGGCGATGCTAAAGCTATTGCAATTATTGCAGCTCTTGAATTAGGAAGACGCAGAAAATTAACGGAGGCTGTAAATAAAACAAAAATCACAAACAGTAAAGATCTCTTTAATATTTTTCAACCAATACTATCCGACTTGCCATACGAAGAATTTTGGGTTCTTTGCTTAAATAGACATAATAAAATTATAGAAAAACATAAAATTAGTCAGGGAGGCATTTCCGGTACTGTTATTGATGTAAGAATTATTTTAAAACTTGCTGTTAATGAATTGGCATCATCAATAATACTATGTCACAATCATCCTTCAGGAAATATAACGCCAAGTAACAACGATAAAATTATTACTGAAAAATTAAAGAAAGCTTCTGAATATTTCGATATAAAAATTCTTGACCATATTATTGTTGCTGATGATAAATATTTTAGCTTTGCAGATGAAAGTTTAATTTAATTAATATTTTAAAAGATGATTAGGATTCTTGGGGATAACAATTCAATTTTTAATCAGTTTATAGCTGAACTTCGTGATGATAAAATTCAAAAAGACAGTCTGCGTTTTCGACGTAATCTTGAGCGAATAGGTGAAATTTTTGCATACGAAATAAGTAAAGAATTAGAATATTCAAAAGAATCTGTTCATACACCTTTGGGAATTGCCGAGGTACCCAAAATTAAACAGCAACCTGTTTTATCAACTGTTTTAAGAGCAGGCTTGCCATTGCACCAAGGGTTTTTAAATTATTTTGATAAAGCTGAAAATACATTTATTTCTGCTTACAGAAAATATGATGGTGACGGAACTTTTCATATTGAGTTTGAATATATTACAGGTCCATCTATTGACGACAAAATTGTTATTATTTCTGATCCTATGTTAGCAACCGGAGCTTCAATGGTATTGGCTTATAAAGCAATGTTGAAAATGGGAAACCCTAAACACACTCATATTGTTGCAATAATTGCCAGCAATGAGGGCATTAATTATGTTAAAAAGAACTTGCCAAATAAAGATATTACTATTTGGGTTGGTGCTGTTGACCAGGAACTTACTGTTAGGTCGTATATTGTACCCGGACTTGG
>QMPG01000036.1 GCA_003648455.1 Bacteroidota bacterium | reverse complement strand
TCATTAACCCCAAATTTGGGTATTACTAAATCGGGGTTTCCCGCTTTGCACCCCACTATCTATCACACATTCATACAATTCACTTCGTTTTTGTATGAATAAAGCGGGTTAACGTGATAGTCGAGACACAGTTCATTTAAATTAAAAACAACAATTAAACATATTCGATTAATAATCAACGCGATTACATTACAAATTGCAAGATTTATGTAAATCAAAAAGACATGCATTTTTATAATTAACTAATAATTTTTAAATTAGCTGTCTTTTTTAACAAATTAAATTTAAAATTATGGGAGCATTTAAAGCATACGATATTCGTGGCGTTTATAACAAAGATTTTAACAAAGATGACGTATATAAAATAGGATATTTTTTACCTAAATTGTTAAAAACAAAAAAAGTTTTGGTTGGAAGAGATGTAAGAGTTTCCTCACCCGAAGTTTTTGAATATCTTTCAAAAGGAATAACCGACAGTGGTGCTGATGTTTACAACATTGGTTTGGCAACAACACCTATGGTTTATTTTTCTACAGCAAAACATAATTTTGATGCATCTGTTCAAATAACAGCATCTCATAATGGTAAAGAATATAATGGTTTAAAAGTATCAAGAGCAAATGCTCTTCCTGTTGGTTATGACACAGGTCTTGGAGAATTAGAGAAATTGATTAATACGAAAGAAGTTAAGCCGGTTGAAGAAAAAGGGAAAATTATTGATTATGATGTAAAAGAAGAATATTTAGCCTTTTTAAGAACCTATGTAAAAGACACTTCAAATCTTAAAATCGGTATTGATTGTTCTAATGGAATGGCCGGCATGTTAATAAGAGATTTACTTGGCGATGAACCATTGTATATTTTTGAAGATCTTGATGGGACATTCCCAAACCATGAAGCAAATCCATTGATTCCTGAAAATGTGAAAGATTTGCAAAAACTTGTTGTTGATAATAAATGCGATATTGGTGTTATTTATGATGGTGATGCCGATAGAGTTATGTTTGTTGACGAAAACGGTAAATTTATTTCTCCCGATTTAATGATTGCTCTCCTTTCTCATTATTTTCTTGAAGAAAAAGGTTTAAAAGGCAATGTTTTGCAAGATATAAGAACTTCGAAAGCTGTTGGCGAATATGTTGAAAAATTTGGCAGTAAAATAAATATGTGGCGAGTTGGCAGAGCCTATGCTGCTTTAAAATTACGCGAAATTGATGGGATTTTTGGTGGTGAGCTTGCAGGTCATTATTATTTCAGAGATTTTTATTATTCAGATTCAGGATTATTAGCGTCAGTAATTATTCTTGGAATAGTTAGCAAGATGAAAAAAGAAGGTAAATCTGTTTCGCAATTAATTAGTAATATTGCAAAATATGAAAACTCAGGCGAAATAAATTTCCGTATTGAGCAAAAAGAAAAAGCAATGGAAGCTCTTAAAGATAATTTTGTTGCTGAAGCAAAACCTGATGCTCTTTACGATTTTGACGGATACAGAATTGAATATAAAGATTGGTGGTTTAATGTTCGCCCATCAAATACAGAACCGTTTTTAAGACTTCTTGTAGAGGCAAAAACAAAAGAGTTGCTCAATGAAAAACTTGAAAAAATAAAAGCTGTTTTAAAAGATTTTGAATAAAAATTTATTTTGGATATAAAAGAGGACATGCTAAGGCATGTCCTCTTTTGAATTAGTTAAAAAAGAATTTCATAATTTTTTATTCATACATTTTGTTTATTATTTCTTTATACTGTTCAGAAATCAATTTTCTTTTCATCTTAAGTGTACTTGTTAGCGCATCGTTTTCAATACTAAAGGGTTCAGAAAGCAAGGTGAATTTAACAATTCGTTCATGAGGTGATAATTCTTCCTGTAGTTTATCTATTCGTTGTTTAAAGAAGTCGATTATTTTTTCGTTCATTACCAATGTTTTTGCATCATGATTTATTATACCAAGATTTTTAGTAGTAATTTTTAAACTTTCAAATTCAGGAACAACAAGGGCGGAAATAAATTTTCGGCTGTCGCCAATAACAATAATTTGTTCAATAAAAGGGTCTTCAGAAAGCATTAGCTCAATTTTTTGAGGCGATACATATTTGCCTCCGGAAGTTTTCATAAGATCTTTAATTCTATCTGTCATTACCAAATAACCTTCGTTAGTAATAAAACCTTCGTCACCTGATTTATACCATCCGTTTTGTAGTGATTTAGCTGTTTCTTCAGGTTTGTTATAATAGCCCTTAAAAACAGTATCTCCTTTTATCATTATTTCTCCCTCGTCACTAATTTTAACAGAAACATCGGGCATTATGCTACCACAAGTATCAAGATTAAAGACATCGGGTCTGGCGCAGGATACTGTAGCTGTGGTTTCGGTAGCTCCATAGCCATAATTAACAAATACATCAGCCGCATGAAAAAATTTAAGCAATTCAGGTCTTATTGCAGCTCCAGCACAAGGCAAAAATCTAATGTTTCCTCCAAAAATATTTCTTATGGTTTTAAAAACTAATTTATCAGCAATGAAATGTTTTATATTTAAAAAGAAAGGAATGCGCTTAGCATCTTTTTGGTATTTTGTGCAATTACGCCCAATTTTTATTGCCCAATTAAAAACATTTTGTTTTATAGCCGGCCATTTTTCTTTTTCGGTCATAATTGCATCATAAGTCTTTTCGTAGAAACGAGGAACGGTACACATAACAGTTGGTTTTACAACAGGAAGCACGTCAACAACTTTTTTTGGGTTTGAAAGGAAACAATTAACAGCACCGCAATGTAAAAGATAAAAAGTCCAGGCTCGTTCAAAGATATGACTGAGAGGCAAAAAACATAAAGAAACATCGGATTCTCTAATATCTAAGCGTAAGTCGTGACTTTTAAAACTTCTTAGAAAATTGTTATGGTCGAGCATAACACCTTTTGGCTCTCCGGTTGTGCCCGAAGTGTAAATAATTGTAGCAAGGTCATTTGTTTTCGCTTCTTTTATTAATTGATTTAATGTAGAGTCGTATTTTGGGTCATCGCCTAAATTACAGAACTCTGTCCAACTCATACAGTGATCATTGTCAACAGAAACGGTTTTGTCAAAAACAACAATTTTTTCTAAAGAATCCGAATTTTCAACAACCCACAATGCTTTTTCAAGTTGGTCTTTATTGCCAACAAACATAAATTGCATTTGAGTCTCGTCAACAATATATTTAACCTGATGCTTTGAAGCTGTACCAAAAAAAGGAACCACAACACCTCTAGTTGAAAGAATTCCTAAATCGGAGATGGTCCATTTAACACAATTGTTGCTAAAAATTCCGATTTTTGTTTCCCGCCCAAAGCCCAAAGACAGCAATGCTTTAGAAACCTTATCAGTCATTTTAATCAAGTTGTTCCAACTTAATTTTTTATATTCTTTTTCTTCCTCTTCTTTGTACCAAAAAACATCGCGATTAGCATATAATTTAGCACGCTCTCTTACCATTTGTGAAAGATGTTGACTCATCTGAAATAATTTAAGTTTGAAAATGTTATGCAAAAAGAACAATAATTTTGCTATAAAAAAAACTTATTTTTTAATTAACAACAAATCAGCCGTTTAATATTTGGTGCAAGCAAGCACAGGCAACGAATATTGAAGAAAACTCAATATTAAATAATTAATTTGTTAATTTTGTTTATCTATTTTATCAAGCTTCAAAAAATGGCAGGTATTTACATTCACATTCCTTTTTGTAAACAAAAATGTTTTTATTGTGATTTTTATTCAACAACATTGTTGAAAAACAAATCAGCATTTGTTAATGCTTTAATTAAAGAAATTTATCTGCAAAAAGATTATTTAAAAAATAATTGCGTAGAAACAATTTATTTTGGAGGAGGAACTCCGTCGGTATTGTCTTATGAAGAGTTAATGATAATATTTAATCAGATTTATAAAATTTTCAATGTTGCAAAAAATCCTGAAATTACATTTGAGGCAAACCCCGATGATTTAACTCGCGATTATTTAAAAGAATTAAAACAGACACAGGTAAATCGCTTAAGCATTGGTGTTCAATCTTTTTTTGACGATGATTTAAAGACGATGAACAGACGCCACAATGCCGAACAAGCACAAACAGCTGTGAAAATGTCGCAAGATTTTGGTTTTAAAAATATTAGTCTCGATTTAATTTATGGTTTACCTAACATGAATAATCAAAAATGGTTATATAATCTTACTACTGCATTTAATCTAAACATTCAACATTTATCAGCCTATCATTTAACCTATGAAACAAAAACAGTTTTCTATAACTATCTGAGAACCGGCAAAATAAAACAAGTTGATGAACAAGAAAGTGTTGAGGAATATCAAGCATTAATTAATAAAGCAAAGCAACAAGGTTTTATCCATTACGAAATATCTAATTTTGGCAAGCCAGATTTTTTTTCGAAGCATAATTCAAATTATTGGAAGCAAAAGAAGTATCTTGGTGTTGGACCGTCTGCACATTCTTTCAACAACACAACGCGACAATGGAATATTGCAGATACTACCAAATATATATCATTTATTGAAAAAGACATTCTTCCGTTCGATTCTGAAATTCTTGATTTGCAAAAACGCTATAACGATTATATTATAACTTCATTGAGAACAATGTGGGGAATAGATTTAAATGTGTTAAAACAACAGTTTAATGAAAAAGTTGTTTCATGTTGTCTAAAAAATGCAGAACAATATATTAAAACAAATAATATTAATTTAACAGAGAATCATTTAATTTTGTCGGAAGCGGGTATGTTAATCGCAGATAAAATAATTTCCGATTTATTTATTGTTGATGATGAGATTTTTTAAAATAAGAGTTTTGTTTTTTTTCTTAATTGTTTGTTTTCTCGGATTTTCTCAATCCTCACAAAAACACAAATACAAAAATTTATCGCCCAAAGATTTTTATATTTTTATGTCTGCTTATAAAAACAGTGTGCTTATTGATGTAAGCACAGAAAAAGAATATCAAGAATTACGCATTCCTAATTCATGTCTTGCAAGTAATTCAACACAATTATTTGTCATAACAGATACATTAGATTTTGACCAAGCAATTTTTGTTTATTGTGAATATGGCGACAGAAGTAAGCAGGCATGTAAGCTTCTAATTAAAAAGGGCTTTAAAAATGTCAACAATTTAAAAGGCGGCTTGATTGAGTGGATGAAATTAGGGTATAAAATTGACAGCACAAAAGTTAAATAATATTAACCCGAAAAATTCATAATTTTTCTACGCTTAAGAATTACCAACAAATTTGGTGTTTTTAAAACCCCAAATTTGGGTACTTCTAATGCGGGGTTTACCGCTTTACTTTCCACTATCCATCGCTAATTCATGCAATTCACTTCGTTTTTGCATGAATAAAGCGGGTTAATTTCCTCAAATTCTATTCATATAACTTTTATTTTTACCGTCTGTTGTTTCTTTACAAAATTATTATTGTATTTACAGCAGTGTTTCTCCAACCACTTGCCTATTATAGTGAGTTACCGAAATTTGTCCGGAGTCAGTACAAGCTATTAGTTTCCGTTCTCCCGCTTTTATAATAATAGTTTGGTCAAATTGTCCGTTATCAACACCTTGTGTCCAATGTGTTCGAAGGGTTACTCTGTAACGATTACCATTGTCAGTATTTAACAGATATTCAATATGTCCACTATTTGTAAATCCGCAATTCCCTTGTCTTCTGATTATACTTCTAAAAGCTTTTAGTTTATCTTCTTCGGAACGTTTACTATACTCTTCTCTGTACAATTTTGCAAATTCTTTATCATTTTCTTCCAGAAGCACAGTTCTTATTTCAATATTTTGATTTTTTATTTTTTCTTATGAATAATTATTTTAGTTCTGATTTTTTAATTAAAAAGATCTGATTGCTCGTATTTCGGCTTGAAAGTCTTTTGTTGTACTATATTCAGCACCGTTGAAACCATTTCTCCATGCATTGTTATTTGTGTCTTCAGTAGAACTCCAAAGACCATGGGGACAAAAAAATGCACTACCTCCATTTGCAGTTGCGGTAGCATCAATTATTGTTTTATTCTGGTACATCAGGTTTAATTCTTCTTTTGAGGGTAAGTACCAATCACCGTAAGTTTTACCACCTTCGGTAATTTGCAAATCGTTACATATTTGAGCAGCATAATCCTCACCATTATCTCCAATTGATACTTGTGATGATATAATTATTAATGTATTTAACTCGCCGGAAAATGGGCCATCACCAGTTGCTCGTGTAACACCATTTGTTCCCGCATACCATCTTACGCCACTTCCACCATCTTGGTTAGATTTTGCACAAACTAAACCGTGTTCGCCTGTTTCGTCAACCCAAAATACTATTCCGCCTTGGGCAAAGTCGCCTACTTGGTATTTTGTAGAGGCTTTATTATCAACATAAGCTTTGGTTGCAGCATCTTGTGCATCAGTTGGGTCTGTTACATTTTTTATTTGCCCTTCCATTTGTATATTCCCTACTACATGTAGCTTTTCTGTTGGGTTTAATATTCCGATACCTACATTATCATTTTGTAAAACCAAAGGATAATTTCCTGTTGTTATATTAGCAAAAGTAAACCTGTTGTTACCTCCATCAATACCTATTAAATAATCATCTACATTTGCTCTGTCAGAAATCCATTGTGTATAAACATTATCTTCTGAAACAAATTTCAGAAACGGATTTCCGACATTATCATATATATCTAATGATGCTGTTGGAATTGCAACACCTATACCTACTAAACCATTACTATAATGCAAATTATTTCCATTTTTTATCCAATGGCTGGATTTTCTTACAAATTGTGTAGTGGTATCAATTACTGCACTTACGGTATCAGCAATTTTTGGTTTGTTTGTTAAATCTGCATAATCCTTATTCCAAGTAGTAAATACAGGGTCGGTTTCTGTACTTATAAATCCGCTTACGTCAGGTATGTCTGCTCGAATTTGGTTTGCTGTATCTTGTATGGCTTGTGTGTTTATTGCAACACCGCTTATGTCTTGGTCGCCTGTGTTTGTTCCTGACAAATTACTTAAATTAGTAATATCAGCAGATGTAATATTGTTTGCTTCACTGCCTGTAAATACCGGGTCGGTTTCGGTTATTCCGCCTGTAATGGTTTCGGCAGTTTTGGCGTGTAGTGCGTAAGGCACTGTTAATAGCTGGCTTACGCCTGTTATGGTGTAGTTTGTTCCGCCTGTCATATCAATATTGGTTTCTATAAAATATGGGCCGTTTGCCCAGTCTATTAGGTCAAATCCTGTTTGTCCACCTATTTCTATGCTTAACAATCCGTTTACATTGGTTGTTGGGGTTTGGGTTTCGGTATATACTAATGTTCCACTTGCGGAACCTTGATAAATGTTTATTTCTATGCCTACTTGTGTGCTTGTAATAAGTGTACTATTATCGTCTCTTACTACGGCTTGGTAAGTCATTTTCTCCGGTGTTTGTGCAAACACACTTGCAGTTATTAATACAGCTGCTAAAATTGTAAATACTTTTTTCATAATTATTAGTTTTTTTTATTAAATTTTGTTTTAATTTGTTCCCGATACGCTTCGCTATCGGGACTAATTCGACTACGTGTTTTTTTTCAAAAAACACTGTCTCATTGAGTTTTAATTATTTTAAATACTTTAATTTCTTTTTTGTTATCTAAAACTTTTACAAAGTAATGGGCTGGCACAAGTTGGCTTGTTTGTATTTGCGTTTCTTGTCCTGTTGCTTTTACTGTTTGCATAAGTTTTCCGTTTATGTCGGAAACCACATACTGCAAGTTTGCTGTTTCGTAGTTTTCTACTTTTATGGTTAAATAGTTGGTTGTAGGATTGGGATATGCCGAAACTGATAAATTAATATCTTTGGCTTTTGCTATTCCTGTTACTACTGAAATTTCGTAGGGTTGTTGCACGCCTTGTGCTACGGTATTACCGCCAGTTCCTTTATTGGTGGTGTAAATCATTTGACCTACGGTGTAACTCGTCGAGCCTCCGCTTCCGCTTGCGTCTCCGCCTGTGGCTGATATGACTTCTTGGGCTTGTAAGTTACTCAGTCCGAAGATGAGTAATGTTACTGCACTTAATTTTAATTTTTTAAATTTCATGGTTTTTTTATGTTCTAAGTTCGTTTATTTTTATGTAGGCTAATAGATTTTTAAAACCCATCAGTTTTTTTTGTTTATATAGTATTATGCCAAAACAAAATCAAGCTGTTTTTTTTGCAGATTAGCATTAACAACCTTAATTTTTACTTTATCGCCGAGTTGGTATTTTATTTTATTATGTTTTCCGATAATACAATAATCTTGTTCATCAAAAATATAATAATCATCAGTCAGGTCTCTAATAGAAACCAAACCTTCGCACTTGTTTTCAATAATTTCGACAAAAAGACCCCATTGAGTAACTCCTGAAATAATACCATCAAATTCTTTATCAATTTTGTCGCTCATAAATTCAACCTGTTTATATTTTATTGAAGCTCTCTCGGCATTTACAGATTTTTGTTCCATTTCAGAGGCGTGTTTACACATTTCTTCATACTTGTCTGTAGGGACAGATTTTCCGTTATTTAAATATCTGTCTAACAAGCGATGAACCATCATGTCGGGGTAGCGGCGTATTGGTGAAGTAAAGTGAGAATAGTAATCAAAAGCTAAACCATAATGACCAATATTTTTTGTTGAGTATATGGCTTTGGCCATAGTTCGAATTGCCAAAGTTTCAACAACCTCTTGTTCATTTTTACCAACAACCTCTGAAAGCAATCCATTTATTGATTGAGCAATGTCTTTTTTCGATTTTAATTTGATTTGATATCCAAAACGCTTTATAAATTTTGAGAATGCATTGAGTTTTTCTCTGTTTGGTTTGTCGTGAATTCTATAAACAAAAGTTTTTGATTTTTTTCCGGTTTTACCAATAAACTCGGCTACTTTTTTGTTGGCAAGAAGCATAAACTCTTCAACTAATTTATTTGCTTCTTTGTTAACCTTAGAATAAACACTAAGAGGTTTTCCGGTTTCGTCTAATTTGAATTTTACTTCACTTCTTTCAAAATCAATTGAGCCGTTTTTAAAACGATTAGCTCTTAATTGTTGTGCCAAGGAGTTTAATTTTTGAATTTCATCATTATATTCTCCTTCGTTTGTTTCAATAATATTTTGAGCTTCATCATAAGTAAAGCGTTTGTTTGAGCGTATTACGGTTCTTCCAATCCATTGATTTTTGATATTTGCATTATCATCTATTTCAAAAACTGCCGAAAAACAAAGTTTATCTTCATCGGGGCGTAATGAACAAATATTGTTTGATAACCTTTCTGGCAACATGGGAATAACTCTGTCGACAAGGTAAACAGAGGTTGCTCTTTTATATGCTTCTTTTTCAATAGCAGTGTTTGGTCTAACATAAAAGGTTACATCAGCTATATGCACCCCAATTTGCCAGTTTTTATTTTCTAATTGTTTAATAGAAAGAGCATCGTCAAAATCTTTAGCATCTTCAGGGTCAATTGTGAAAGTTGTTATATTTCGAAAATCTTTTCTAAGGGAGATTTCTTGTTCAGATATTTTTTCAGATATTTTTTTGGCTGCTTGGTCAATCCTTTTAGGAAAAGAATATGGTAAGTCAAATTCAGCTAAAATGGCATTTATTTCTGTTTCGTTTTCGCCTTCGTTACCTAATATATCAATAACTTCACCAATAGGATTTTTTGCACGTTTTGGCCATTCAACGATTTGCGCAATTGCTTTTTGTCCCGATTTGGCATTTTTTAAACTTTTTGCAGGAATAAAAATATCGTAAGGCATAAAACGACGATTTGGTACAAGAAAAGCAAAGTTACCTGAGCGTTCAATTGTTCCCACAAATTTTGTTTTTACTCGTTCAAGAATTTCAACAACCTCGCCTTCTGCCTGTTTGTTTTTTCGTTTTGCGTATAAATATATTTTTACTTTATCTTTATTTAAAGCATGATTAAGGTTTACTTGAGAAACAAAGACATCTTCTTCAATTTCGTCCGAAACAATATAGGCGGCACCTTTTTGAGTTAAATCAACAACTCCGGTAATATATCCACCCCGAGATTTTAATTTAAATTTTCCTCTTTGTACTTCGGTTAAAAGTTCATCTTCTGATAGCTCGGCTAAAACAATGTTTATCAATTGTTTTGTTGCGCCATCCTTTACATCAAGTCGTTTTGAGATTTGTTTGTAGTTAAATGTTTGTGAGGGATTGTTGCTGAAAAGACCAATAATTTTATTGGTTAATGTTTTTTTATTCAAAGAAAGAGCTTTGTTTTTTTTTGTTTTTTTATGCATAGCATTAGATTAAAAATTTTTATTTCTATCAAGGATGAAAGTTTTTTGTCATTAATTATTGTGACATTATAAGTTTAGATGAGTTTGTTAAAAAAATAATATTGTTGTTAAAACAACAAGGAATCCTAAAACAAACCCACTATATATTTGTATTGGTTTGTGTTCATTAAGAAAAAGTCTTATAGTTCCAAGTAATCCTGAAACAAGAAATAAGATCATTAGAATGATTTGTAAATCAATAATTAATTTCATCGATAAAGCCAGAATTAAACCAACAAGACCGCCAATGCCAATCATGTGGGCACTTATTTTCCATTTTAAACTGATTAACAGCAACAGAACGATTGATATTAACGAACCTAAAATAAAATTCTGAATAATTGTTGGAGCAAGAAGTCTGTGTAAAATTAAATAAGTAAAAAAATAAAAGAGTGTTGTTATTGAAAGTGGCAATATTCTCTCTTTGCGATCACTAAGCTTAAAGTTTCTGATTAATTTTTGATGTATAAAAAAAGGAATAATGCTTATTGGAAAAACAAAAGTATTAACAAAAACAATTAAATAAAGAACTTTTTGCTCTTTTAAGGGCATAAAAGATAAATATGTTTTCGAGAAAAAAATTAAAAACAACCCAATTGTTGGCATTAACAGAGGGTGTAGAATAATTGAAAATATATTTGCTGTTTTTCTTAACATTAAAAAAATACGAGTTTGTGAAAGTGAGTATAATATTATATTATTTTTTATTTTACCAAGATAAAATATTAAAAGAAATATGACAAAATTTATTGTTAAATATTTTTAATAGTGTTATATATGCTTTCCGCATCGTAACCACATTCTTTGTATAGTTCTTTTTGAGAACCATGTTCAATAAATTTATCGGGAACACCTAATTTGATAATTTTTGCCGAGTAATTATTTTCATTCATAAATTCGACCACAGCGCTTCCCAATCCACCAACTACAGTTCCATCTTCGACAGTAATAATTTTTTTGTGATTTTTAAAAACATCGTGCAAGATATTGCTATCGAGTGGTTTCACAAAACGCATATCGTAATGAGTAATATTAATATTTTCTTTAGATAGTTTGTCTGTAATGTCAACAACAAAGTTACCAACGTGACCAATAGTTAATACAGCAATATCATTTCCTTGCTTAATAAGTCTTGCTGTTCCGGGAGTAATTGCTTTCATTGGTTTATGCCAGTTAACGGTAACGCCCTTTCCACGAGGATAACGAATAACAAAAGGACCCATGTTGTCTTGCTGAGCAGTGAACATCATATTACGAAGTTCAATTTCGTTCATTGGAGCCGCAACCGTCATGTTTGGAATACATCGCATGTAAGCAAGATCAAAAGCTCCATGGTGAGTAGCTCCATCGTCGCCAACAAGTCCGCCACGGTCGAGACAAAATACAACATTCAGTTTTTGTAAAGCAACGTCGTGAATAACTTGGTCGTAACCACGCTGCATAAAAGTAGAATAAATATTGCAAAAAGGTATTAACCCTTGAGTTGCCAAGCCGGCAGAAAATGTTACAGCATGTTGTTCAGCAATACCAACATCAAATGCTCTATCTGGCATTTTTTTCATCATAATATTTAGGGAGCAACCGGTAGGCATTGCAGGAGTAATACCAACAATTTTTTTGTTTTTTTCAGCTAACTCAACAATTGTGTTTCCAAAAACTTCTTGATAACGAGGAGGTGTTGGGTTGTCAGATTTATTGTTTATTTTTTCACCTGTTTCTTTGTTAAAAAGACCGGGTGCATGCCATGCTGTTTGATTTTGTTCTGCAGGTTTAAATCCTTTTCCTTTAGTTGTTAAGCAATGTAATATTTTAGGACCGGGAATATCTTTTAGGTCGTTTAAAATTTTTGCCAGATGCACTACGTCGTGACCATCTACAGGACCAAAATATCTAAAACCAATAGCTTCAAACATATTGCTTTGTTTGAGTAAAATAGCCTTAATTCCATTATCGATTTTTTGTATGAATCCTTGTGCATTAGGTCCGAATTTTTTTAGCTTACCTAAAATATTCCATACCTCGTCTTTAAATTTATTATACATTCTCGATGTTGAAATATCGATAAGATATTCGTTAAATCCTCCAACATTAGGGTCAATAGCCATGTTGTTGTCATTCAATACAACAAGAATATTAGTATTTAGAATTCCGGCATTGTTTAGTCCTTCTAATGCCTCTCCTCCAGTTAATGCTCCATCGCCAATAACAGCAATAACATGCCTGTCTTTTTCATTTTTTATTGATGAGGCGACAGCAATTCCCAGCGCAGCAGATATTGATGTTGATGAGTGCCCAACACCAAAAGCATCATATTCACTTTCCGAACGTTTAGGAAAACCACTTATTCCTTTATACTTTCTATTTGTGTGAAAAACATTCTTTCTTCCTGTAATAATTTTATGCGCATATGCTTGATGACCAACATCCCAAACAATTTGATCGTATGGTGTGTTAAAAACATAATGTAATGCAACGGTTAATTCAACAGCGCCTAAACTTGCTCCAAAATGACCAGGGTTAGTTGATACTGCATCAATAATAAATTCACGTAGTTCTTTACTAACCTGAATTAAGTCAAACTCTTGTAGTTTTTTTAAGTCTGAAGGATAAATAATTTTATCTAGAATTTTTTCAATATCTTCTGCCATTATTTTTAAAAGAAAATGAATACAAAAATAATAAATATTTATTCTCTTATGTTTTTTATACCAGCATTTATTTTATTTAAAACTTTAATTGTTTGCAAAATGTTTTTTTATCCACCGTGGAACAATAATAACACCAATTATTAAATACGGGTAATATGTAACCAGTCTCCATAACAATGCCATCACAACAGCTAACTCAGGCAAAGGGAGAAAATCGGTTAAGTATTTAGAAAAAACATATTCGGTGAAACCACTTCCTCCCGGAGTTGGACTAACAAGCATCATTATCCACATTACTAGTTGTCGCGCGAATAATAAAAAGTTACCCTTAACAACAAAAAAAGCTAAAAATAGAGCATTAACAACCCAATATCGAGATGTCCATGAAATAAAAGTTGCTCCAAAAGCTTTTAACCAGAATGAAAAAGGTTTGTTTTTTAATTCTTTCGAACTTTTAATAATATCTGTGCCGGCTTTATTTGCACCATATCGCCATTTTCTGATAATAGGAAATTTGAAAATCCAGAGTAATATCCATTTTAGTCCACGAGGGTTTTTAAATAATCCGTAACTTAAAACAGCTGTGTAAATAAATTTTATTCCATAACCAATTAAAGCAAAAAGCAGAAAAGCATTTGTTATTGAAAAGTCTCCACCAATAGAAAATAAATCATGTGGGTTAATAACAACAAACAAAAGAGGAAATAGAATAATAAAATACAACTCATCTAAAAAGGAAGTTGCCATTACTACAGCGGCACTTTTACCAACACTTAATCCTTCTTTGTTAACATATAATATTGCAACGCTTGTTCCTCCAATTGCCGAAGGTGTGATTGCTGAGGTAAATTCCCAGAGCATTATTATGTTAAATGCTTTTCGCCACGAGAGTTTATTGTTTGTTAAAATTTTTAATCTAATTATATAACCAACATCTCTCGTTATCATTAATAATATTGCAACAAACAACCAAAAAAAAGTTTCTTTTGTGAAGTTGACTATTTCAAATGATTTGATGTCAAAATTTTTATATAGCATATAACCAACAACTCCCAAGCCAATTATTATTGGGTATAGAATTTTTGATCGTTTGATTCCACTTAGTGGATTTTTAGATTTTTTTTGCATAAATGTTAACGCAAATTACTGTTTTTTGTTTAATTGTTTTTAATTTGTATTAATTATAAAACTTAAAATCCTAAAATTATGTTTATTAAACGAATTATTGTAATCCTTATTGCTTTATTTTTTAGCATAAGTTCTGTTGTTTCAAAAAACCACACACACACACAAACAAATTTCCACAGCGATTCTATAGATGTTTTAAATTATTCAATAAATTTGAATATTACAAATTTTTCTACAAGACAAATTTCTGGCAATACAATTCTTACAATAGTTCCCAAGATAGATAATTTAGATGTTATTTCATTAGATTTATTAAAATTCACAATAGATTCTATTTCTGCAGATAATAATAGAGTTGAAAGTTTTTCATATAATGACACTTTGTTAAATATCTTTTTAGAAACACCAATGTCTGTTACCGACACTATTAATATTACAGTTTGTTATAATGGACAGCCACAGCAAGATGCAAGATGGGGTGGGTTTTTCTTCACAAGTGAGTGTGCATATAATATGGGCGTTGGAATGGCTTCTGATCCGGTTTGTTTTGGACGGGCTTGGTATCCATGTATTGATGATTTTGTTGATAGAGCAACCTATGACTTTAATATCACGGTTAAAGATGAAAATAAAGCAATTTGTGGGGGCACTCTAAAGTCTACAACTATTAATGGAGATGGAACAACTACTTATCATTGGAAACTACAAAACACTATTCCCACATATCTTTCGTCGGTAGCTGTAGGGAATTATATCGCTATTGTAGATAGTTTTACAAGCGTTTCAGGAAATACAATACCAATAGAAATTTATGCTAAATCGTCAGACAGTGCAATTGCAGTAAAAACTTTTTTAAATTTAAAAAAAGTGCTGACCGGTTACGAATCTCGTTTTGGAAAATATGCATGGGAAAGAGTTGGTTATGTTTGCGTTCCCTTTAATAGTGGTGCAATGGAACATGCAACAAATATTGCTTATCCCGAATATTCTCTTGGCACCAGTTTATCGTCTGAAACATTATACGCACACGAATTGTCGCATCATTGGTTTGGCGATTTGGTTACCTGCAAAACAGCCGATGACATGTGGTTAAACGAAGGTTGGGCATCTTATAGTGAAGCTTTAAATCAAGAAAATCTTTACGGATACGAAAGTTTTATTAAATATGTAAATGATAATCACGAGCATGTTTTGAAATCAGCACATATAGATGACGACGGTTATAGAGCCGTTTCCGGCGTTCCTCACGATTATACTTACGGGACAACCGTTTATGACAAAGGTGCTGATGTTGCTCATAGCTTGAGAGGATATTTAGGCGATAGTTTGTTCTTCTCAGGCATTAAAAATTATCTTTCTGAGTTTTCATATCAATCAGCATCCTCCGAAGATTTTAGAGATTTTCTTTCTGATAATACAGGAGTTGATTTAACAGATTTTTTTCAGGCATGGGTTTTTTCTCCCGGATTTTTGCATTTTTCTGTTGATTCGTTTAATGTTGTTAATAATGGAAACGAATATGAAACAACTGTTTATGTTCGTCAAAAGCTTAAAGAAAAAACAGAGTTTGCAAATTCAAACAGAGTTGAGTTAACGTTTATGGATGAAAATTGGCAAATGTGCAGTAAAACGATTTCTTTTTCGGGAGAAACAGGAGAACAAACTTTTTTGCTTAATATAAATCCTAAAATTGTAATGATTGATTATAATAATAAAATGGGTGATGCTAACACCAATTCTTGTAAAACAATAAAAACAATCGGCAATAAAATTTTTAGTGATGTCGATTTTAAAGCAATAGTATCAGACATATCCGATTCTGCATTTATTAGAGTTGAACTAAATTGGGTTTCCCCCGATGATTTCAAAACAACAGTTCCTCATTTGTTAATTTCTGACTTTGACAAGTATTGGAAAGTTGATGGAATTTTACCGGACAATTTTTCTGCCAAAGGAAAATTTTATTATGATTTTACAAAAAATGAAGTAAAACCGGACGATGAAGATTCTTTAATTCTTCTTTATCGACCTAGCGCGGGTTATAATTGGAGAGAAATAGGATATACAGCACAAGGATTTTTGTTAAAAGGAAGTTTTACTTCTGACAGTTTATTGTTGGGTGAATATGCTTTAGGTTATTGGGATTTGCATGCAGACATAAACGATAATAATTTGAACAAAGAAAACCGTTTGAAAATTTTCCCCAACCCATCAACAAATAAATTTACATTTAAGTTTAATATTGAAAATGATGCAGAGGTGTTAATTTATGACGTTCTTGGGAAACAGGTTTTACATCAAGACATAAAAAAGCAAACGACATGCTTTAATTGGCATCCTGAAAACAACTCAAAAGGAATTTATATTATTAAGTTAAAAGAAAAGAACAAGTTAATAGCAAGCAAAAAAATTGTTTTGCAATAGTAGAAATTAAAAAAGCTGTCTAAGATCAATTTAGACAGCTTTTTTGATAATGATTATTTTATTAGTATCTATAATGATCGGGTTTGTAAGGACCGTTAATATCAACACCAATATATTTAGCTTGTTTTTCTGTTAATTTTGTTAGTTTTACTCCAAGGTGAGGTAAGTGAAAACGAGCAACTTCTTCGTCAAG
>QMPG01000035.1 GCA_003648455.1 Bacteroidota bacterium | reverse complement strand
TAATTCCTAATTAAATATGAAGGCACTTGTAATTGTTGACGTACAAAATGATTTTTTTGAAGGTGGAGCATTAGCTGTTCCCGAAAGCAATTCAATAATACCTGTAGTAAATAATATTATTGATAAATTCGATAAGATAGTTTTTACCAAAGATTGGCATCCTGCCAAACATAAAAGTTTTGCTGCAAATCATAAAAATAAAAAGGTTTTTGACCTTATAAAATTGAATAATCTTGAACAAATTTTATGGCCTGTTCATTGTGTTCAGAATACTTTTGGTGCTGAAATTCATAAAGATATTATAATCCCCAAAACTGCTTGGTTTGTTACAAAAGGAAGTGATGTCGAAGTTGACAGCTATTCAGGTTTTTTCGATAACGGAAAAATTCATTTTACCGAATTAGATGGTATTTTGAAAAAGAATAATATTACCGATGTGTATTTTTGTGGTTTGGCAACTGATTTTTGTGTTAAATATACCGTGCTCGATGCACTTTCACTTAATTATAATTCGTATTTAATTGCTGATGCTACAAAGGCTGTTGTTAGCAACGATTTTGACAAATCAATTAAGCAGCTTGTTGAAAAAGGTGCGAAGATTGTTTATTCTAAAGATTTATAAAAATTTAAAATACGAATCCACTCCGAAAAGTCATCCGTCAGCTGACGGAATTGAAACCTGATAGGTTTTCTATTATTCAGACTATAAGTAATTTAACCACGCTATTTTTTATTGAAACAAACCTGTTAGGTGTTTTTGGAGTAGTCTAAAACATCAGAGAGTAAGGCCTTTTAACAATATCTCTTAATTCATCTAATCCAATATTTCTACTTCTTCTAACAAATTCTTTTCCCTCAAAATAAACAAGTATTGTCGGAACTGTAAAAATACTGTTTTGAGCTGAAATATCAGGAGTTTTCTTTATATCAACATATCTGAATTCGATATTTGAGAAATCATTCTGAAGCATTTCGTAAATTTTTGGTTTTAAAACTTTACACACATTACAGCCATCATGAGAGAAGTAAAATAATACTGCTTGGCTTTCAGATTTCATATTGTTGAAATCTTCGAAAGAAGATATTGTTTTATACATTTTTATTTTTTTTCAATTAAACAAACAGCATATGAAGAAATGCCTTCTTCGTTACCAACAAAACCTAGTTTTTCTGTTGTAGTTGCTTTTATTGATATGTCATTTATTGGGATATCCATTACTGTTGATAATGCTTTTTGCATCTCAGGAATAATATCTTTAATCTTTGGCTTTTGTAGGCAAATTGTTGAATCTATGTTAGAAATTGTATAGTTGTGATTTTTTAATATTTCAACAGTTTTTTTTAAAAGAATTTTACTGTCAATATTTTTATATTCATCTGAATTGTCAGGGAAAAGCACACCAATATCGCGTAAATTAGCAGCACCTAACAAAGCATCGCAAATAGCATGAATTAAAACATCTCCGTCTGAGTGAGCAACTGTACCTTTGTAGTGATTAATATTTATGCCACCCAAAATAAAAATTTCGCCTTCTTTCAGTCGGTGAACATCATATCCAAAACCTACTCTTATTTTCATTATTGTGGTTCGCTTTGTGCATTCATATTTTCAAAATTGAAAACTAATGAAAAACGTAAAGTTTCAGCTAAAGGGTTGTTGGCTTGGTTTCCTGTTGGGATTAAATAAGCAAAGTCTAAACCAAAAACATTAAAACGAATACCTAAGCCCGCTGTGAAATATTTACGATTTCCTTTTGAGCCATTTTCGTGAAAATACCCGGCTCTTATTGCAAATTGTTTTGCATACCAATATTCAGCACCAATAGAATAAGTAACTTCTTGCAACTCTTCTTTGAAAACATTTCTTGACCCGTCAGAATCTAATATTCCGGGAGCATCATAAAATGATTGAAACATCCCCACAGGAACAGAAACATTAGGATCTTTTCCTGCTGAAATTACTTGATCTCCATTTCCGTCAACAATATATTGATTTAAAGAATCTACTGCGTAAACAGGAGGTGTGGGAACTAAAAGTTTGTTAAAATCTACAGTAAGCATTATTGAGTTGTACTCATCAATTTGTGATGTTAATGCACTACCTATTCTTAAATTTATTGGAATAAAGTTTTTAGTGTCGTTAGTATAATCAATCTTGTTACCAATATTTGAAATGTTCATACCAAAAGCAAGTTTTGATTCTTTGTCAAGAAAGTTAATGTCGTTTTGGTAAAAAGCAGAAATATCCATAGCAAAAGCATTTCCTGCATGTGATTGTTCATTGCTAACATAAGTACCTCCGGTTAAATTTGAGTAAATATAGCGAGCGGCTAAACTACCTGAGAAATGTTTCGACAATAGTCTTGAATATGAAAAGTCAAATGAAAATTCGTGAGGATTGTAATTTTGTAATGGGTTACCTAAATCATCGGTAAAAGTAATGCTCCCCAGAGAAAAATATAATAAAGATGCAGCAAATACTTGATTTTTGTCCATTCTGTAATAACCACTAAAATTTGCAAGATTTATGTCATCTACTAATTTTCGAAGCCAAGGTGTATACGAAATTGAAGCACCCATGTCATTTTCGATAAAAGCATATTTCGCTGGATTCCAATGCATTGAATATGCATCCGGTGTTGTTGCTACACCTGCATCACCCATTGCCCCTGAACGAGAATCCGGAGCTATCATAAGAAAAGGAACCGCTGTTGTAATAGTCCTCAATCCTTCGTCTTGACCAATAACATTATTATTATTCCCATTAACTCCTTGTGAAAAAACTGATGGGCTAATTAAACTTATTGCAAATAATGATATTATTATCTTAAAATTTTTATTCATTTTTTTTTTGTGCTATTTATTTTTTGCAAATATATATATTTAAACTAACATTTTAATTATTTATTATATATCCTCTCAAAAAGTAATGGTTCAATAATATAAAACTCTAAAAATTTTCACTTTAGCTTTTCGCCTTTTCATTTTAACCTTTATTACCTTAAGATAACAAGTTTTCCAAATTTACTCGCTTGTTTCCCATTATCCGAACGTACTCTTACAGTATAAATATATATGCCTCTGCCAATTTTATCTCCATATTCGTCTAACCCATCCCAATGAATAGGGCTTATTCTGTATCCGTCAGACATGCTTTGTGTCTCAAATGTTTTTACTAATTTTCCGGTAATAGTAAAAATCTGAATAAGGATATTTAATTCTGCACCAGCTTGATTGTGTTCAATTAAGAACGAAGTAGAGGTTGTGAAAGGATTTGGGTAATTGTAAACATGTTCTAAAACAAGATTCTCTGATTTTGAAACATTAAACTCAATATAGTTTTCGGATGAATTGTTGTTTATATCCCAAATTTTAAGTTTTATTTTATGATGACCTTCATCTAAATTTGAAAAAGGATATTCAATTTTTCCTCTTTGATAACTGTTAACATCTGATTGATAATAGTCATTTAGTATTATTGGTTGATTCTGGTTGTCGTCTAATACTGCTGTTATGTCGTGACCAATTCCATTACCCACTGTGTTAACTCCGGTTGAATCTGATACAATAACAAATAATTTTGGGTTTTCGTCGGTTAAACCGTTAAAAACAAAATTGCTGTCATTCATATACATATCAATTTTCGGTCCATTATTGTCAACAAATGCACTATCGGTTGAGCCACCAATAATTATGTTGCTAAAAGAGCCTGTAGCATCAATGTTCGAATTATCTGCATAATAGCTTATCTTTCCATTGCCATAATTATACGAAATATCTTTAGGAACAATAAAGCTGAAAGTGAAATCCCCTTTTGTCACACTCGCATTTCCTTTGTAAATAATATTTTTTTGAATATTATAGGTGAAAGGTGTGAGCCCATCATTACTTAAAGTCGTTTTACTAACAGGTTTATCATATATTGTAGGATTTATTATACCGTTAAAGTCTGTTAGTTTATTACCTGCATCATCTTGAATATAACCTTGAACAGTTACTTTACTTAATGCATTTAATGTATCAACATTTTCAGCAATATCTTTGTTGTTAATTTTTGTTGTTACAACTTTGTGCTTTGGGATGTTTAATTTTAATGCAGGGTCGCCCAGCAGTGTGAAATTGCGTTTATTTGAGCTAGTTTCAGAACCTGTATTTACTTTTGTGAGCCTTACAATATCTCCTAATCGCAAATCTTTATTAAAAACGTGATTAATAAAATTTTTGTTTAATTGATAATTTTGTCCGCTACCAACTATTCGGGTTGTTGTTAATAAACCAATGCCTCCACCATTTGGATTTAATAAAATAAGTTCACCTATTGAAGTTCTTGCATAATCATCAAAGCGACTAACTTCACAGGTTGCTGTCATAAACAACGGTAAATGGCTGAAGTTTGTCCACGATGTAACATCATTAACTTTTATTACTTCCTCGTGTGTGAATTTTGTAGGATTTCCATGACCAATATAATCAACCAACAATGCGCCTTTTTTTATCTTGTTGTTAATAGCTGTTGTAACATCAGGGTAACGTTGTCCACTTGGTGTTGAAATTTGAGGATAAGCATCAAGAAAAATTTTGTCAATATTGAATGTTGGATGGTTTGCTGAAATAGTTTTTGATAATTCGTTTGATTGATACATATAATTGTTGCTATCTTCATCATCTCCAATAAAACAAACAGAGTTGCGCCAATCTCCTATGTTTTCTTTATTATAATAACTTATTATTTTATTAGTAACTGCCTGAGCTTCATCATCAGAACGGACGGGTAACCTTCCAACTCCAATATCTACCGCACCTATTGAGCCTCCTTCATCATCGTCTAACATAGCATAAAAATCGTCGGTAACAAAAGAACTCGAAGTAAGCGATTCTTCTGACTGATAAGTTAAAATAAAATTTGAATTTCTGTCATTCTGGCTTTTGTTGTCATACGAACCATCACCAAATAAAAGCAAGTATTTAGGCATTTGCTCCTCGTTTGATGCTCTGTCGTAAAACATTTTTACAAAATCTCTAATTGCAGAAACATCGGGTTTCCCAGATGAGAATTCATTATAAACCTGTGTTGTTGTTACAGATATTACATTTAAATTGTCGTTGTTTTTATGAAAATCGGCAATTTCATCTGCATAAGATTTAAAATCAGGATGAGAAACAATTATTAAATCGTAGAAGTTTAAAGCATGAAGGTTTTGATTTTCAATTTTGCCAACATCTTCAGCCTGAGTAATAGGCTTAGGGAAATCATCTCCGTAAAAAGCTACAAATTCACGCAAAGTGTCGCTTGTTACTTTAAAAACCAGTTTATTCCCAGAAAATTGTGTTGGTATTTCTTTTATGTCAGAGATGTTTGACACATCCCATATTTTGATGTTTTGACTTGCATTTAAAAGAGTGAATTGTGAAATATTTCCAGCCCCGACAGAATTAATATCCCGAAAATTCATTTCATTTTCAATCATCGAAAGATTTTGCCTTACATTTACAATAATATAGTCTAACCATCCTTTTGATGAACTTGTGCTTCCAAAATATTTTATGTTTATATTAAAATTCTGATTGGAATTTGAGAAAAAGCTTGTAGCGGTTTTATCGGTTGCTACAGGAGGATAGCTTGCGCCTGTGTTAAAGGCGGGGACAGAAATTGTTTGTATGTCTGTGTTGTTAGAACTTAATTTGAAGTAACTGTTCGGGTAAAGGTTTGACGAGTATGATGCAACATGAGTTTTGATTTTTGCCGGCTCAGAAATAATGCGGTTTGGAAACGAAAAAGGAAAGGTATAAGATGTGTTATTAATAAAAGTTTCTCCAAACCAAACACGACCTGAGCGAGCCAGATTAGTGTCGTTTTTTTCACAAAAAGCGTAGTCGTCATAAGAATTTACATTGTTTGTTATGCTTCCTGAAGGAACATTCTCAGTATAAATTTTTTTCCCTGAACCCAAATCAGATGTTATAAAATAATATGCATAGTCAGAATACATATTTAATGATTGTTCAAAAATCTGTTCTTGTTCATTATATCTCCAATCTACAGGACCTTTGGCATAAAAAAGAATATAATCGTCTTGATTAAAAATACCATCACTTCCTTTTTCCATAAAAATAGGGTTTTCAATCAAATCATCGTAGCGAAAACTATTGTTTTTTATAGGAAGCATGTTTCCGCCATTACCATAAACGCGAACGTTTTTCGGCTCTGAGATTCCAATCTCAACCAAATCATTGTAAGTGAGTTTAAAAACACCAGTTTTATCAACTTTAATTTTAAACCAATTAGCTGATGTTAAAACAGAATTTTGTTTGTGTGCTTTTAGTTTTTTTATTTTTTTTAAGCCATGTTTCTCAGTAATATTTAAAGTGAAGCTTGTTAATTTTTCTAATCGCCCATTTGATTTATTCCTTACTATAGGAATAAAATTTACATATAAATAAGGGATTTTTCTTTCATATTTAATTTTGTAATTTATTTTTATAGTGTTTTGAACGTTTTCAGGAGGTTTAATATTTTCGATATCTTCATTTTTAAAATTGATAAAAGATGGATTGCTAATATTAATATCTATATTATTTGTACTATTGTTTAATTTTATGCGTTTAAAATAAGATGGTAATAATGAAGATAAATCGTTATAAACAGCATCTTCAAAATTTAATAATTCAGAAAAGTCCTTATCAATATTATTTGAAATATTAGATTTCCATTTAATACTTTCTGTTAAAGAATTTTGTTGTGCTTTAATATTTGAGTTTATTAAGTTGAAGATAATTAATAAATAGAATATAATTTTTTTAATTGCCATTTTATGTAAAAAATAATTAATATACAAAAAACACTATTTTACAAGTAATTTGATTGATAGTTGTTTTTAATTTATAATTCGATAAAGGAAATTATAATAGATTGAAAATAAAAGATTTTTGTAATTTAAGTTTTTTAACGGTTTTTTTAGTACTTTTATTGTTAAAATCAGTTTGATTATTATTTAATGAATAAGAAGATAATAATATTATTATATATATCTTTATATATAGTGTTAAATATAAACGCACAAGATGCACAATTTTCGCAATTTTATTCAAATTCTTTATATCTAAATCCGGCATTTGCAGGTTCAGATGTGAATTCAAGAGTTTCATTAAATTACCGAAATCAGTGGATAGGAGCAGATGCATCTTTTGCAACTTATTCGGCATCATTCGACCAATATGTTGATGCAGTACAAGGCGGTGTCGGATTGCTTGTTACAGATGATGATAGAGGTGGTTTCAATACCTTTAATGCTAGTGCTATGTATTCATATAAAATGAATCTGAGCAAAAAGTTTTCCTTTAGCGCAGGATTTCAAACAACATATTCACAAAAAAAAATTAATTGGGATAATTTAGTATTTCCCGATATGATTGACCCATCGTTAGGTGTTGTAAATAGTACAGGAGAAACTCCTCCCAATAAATTAAAGAAAGGCTTTGTCGATTTTTCTGCAGGATTTATTGGCTATAACAAAAATAGCTATTTTGGACTTGCTGTTCATCACCTTACACAACCTTTAGAATCTTTTGAGGGGAAAGAAAACTACAGTAATGTTTTAAGCACAAAGTTTTCTTTACATTTTGGAACTAATATTCACATAAAAAATTTTAGATTTAGAAAGGGAGATTTATATCTTTCACCAAATATTATATTTCAACAACAGCGTAATTTTCAACAAATTAATTACGGTGTTTATCTGCATAGAAGACAATTTGAGGCAGGTCTTTGGTTAAGGCAAAATTTAAAACCACATTTTAGCTCAATGGTTTTTTTGTTTGGATATAATACAGATTTTTATAAATTTGCCTATAGCTACGATTTTAATATCTCATATTTAAGCACAAGAATTATTGGAGCACATGAACTTTCCTTTGTCATTGAGTTTGAGAGATTAAAACCGAAGAAAAAATATAGGGCAATAAAATGTCCATCTTTTTAGTTAATAATTATTGGAAATTCATCTTTTTAATTATATTTGTAAAAGAATTTGAAAAAAAATAAGTATTATGAAAGTAAGAACCCTTAAAGTAGTTTCATTATTCGCAATAATTCTATTAATTGCTACTTCATGTAAAGAAGAAGTTTCTAGTGTTACAGGTTGGTCATATAACAATCCTGACAATGGAGGCTTCGAATATAAACAAGGTTATTTTGAACAGGAAACAGGACCTGGTTTAGTATTAGTTGAAGGTGGAACTTTTACAATGGGACGTGTAGAACAAGACATCCTTTATGATTGGAATAACATGCCTCGAAGAGTTACTGTTTCTTCTTTTTATATGGACGAAACAGAAGTAAAAAATGTAGATTACCGAGAGTATTTATATTGGTTACATCGTGTATTTGTTGATTATCCTGATGTTTATAAAAAAGCATTGCCAGACACTTTAGTTTGGAGAAGAAAATTAGCCTATAACGAACCACAACTTCTTTATTACTTTCGTCACCCTGCATTTCAAGAGTATCCTGTTGTAGGTGTTAGTTGGGTTCAGGCAACAAATTTTTGTAAATGGAGAACAGACAGAGTTAACGAGAATATCTTAATTCAATTAGGAATATTATTAGAAGATCCAAATCAGCAAGCTGAAAATAATTTTAATACAGAAGCTTATCTTGCAGGACAATATGAAGGTGCTGTAGGAGAACCAATGGAAGATATGGATCCAAATAAAGATACTCGAAAAGTAAGATTAGAAGATGGTATATTCTTACCAAGATATAGACTTCCTACCGAAGCTGAATGGGAATATGCAGCTGTTGCTTTAGTTGGAAATTCTGTTGACGAGCGAGTTTATGAAAGAAGATTGTATCCATGGAATGGAGCAAGATTTAGAAATCCTGATTCTGGTGTTCAAGGTAAAATGATGGCAAACTTCGTAAGAGGAAGAGGTGATATGATGGGTACAGCCGGAGCTCTTAATGATAATGCAGATTTCTGTGCACCTGTTCATAGTTATTGGCCAAACGATTTCGGACTTTATTGTATGGCAGGAAATGTTAACGAATGGGTTTTAGATGTATATAGACCTACATCTTTCCAAGATGTGGAAGAGTTTAGACCTTTTAGAGGTAATGTTTTTAAAACTCAAATTAGAAATGAAGAGGGAAATATTGCCACCAAAGATTCTTTAGGAAGAATTCAATGGAGAGATGTTACAGAATCAGAAAGTATTGACAGAAGAAATTATAGTAAAGCTGATAATATTAACTATCTTGATGGAGATTACGAATCAAGTGTTGAGTACGGAGATTCCGATGCAAGTAAAGGCCCCGGATCAAATAGAATGTACCATGCTGAAGATAAAAACAAAATGAATATAACATCTCTTATTACAGATCATTCTCGTGTATATAAAGGTGGTTCATGGAGAGATAGAGCTTATTGGCTAGTTGCAGGAACACGTAGGTTTTTAGATGAAAATCACTCTCAGGATGATTTAGGATTCCGTTGTGCTATGACAAGAGTTGGAGCTCCATCAAGTAATTAGAATAATATTTTTTAAATACACAACCTCATTTTTTTAATGAGGTTTTTTTTTAGATTATGAATATTAGCGATTTATATAATATATTCTTAAAGTATCCTAACATCTGTACAGATAGTAGAAAACTTATTGATAACTCAATATTTTTTGCATTAAAAGGAGAGAATTTTGATGGAAACAGATATGCAATTAAAGCTCTAGATAGATGTAAATTTGCTGTTGTAGATGAAGAAGAATTTGCCATAGACGAACGTTTCATTCTTGTCGACGATGTTTTATTCACATTGCAGGAACTTGCAAAATATCATAGGGAGAAATTAGATCTGTCAATTATTGCTATAACAGGAACTAATGGCAAAACAACAACCAAAGAATTAATTAATACAATTCTAGACACACAATTTGAAGTGGTTGCTACAAATGGGAATTTTAATAATCATATAGGAGTCCCTATTACTTTATTGAAAATGAACAAAAAAACAGATATTGGTGTTGTCGAAATGGGGGCAAATCATATAGGTGAAATAAAAGAATTGTGTGAAATTGCAAAACCAAATTATGGTATAATTACTAATGTTGGGAAAGCTCATCTTGAGGGTTTTGGGTCTTTCGAAGGTGTTAAAAAAGCAAAATCTGAATTGTATAAGTTTTTGTCTGATAATAAAGGACTCGCGTTTATTAATAACGACAATGAAATATTAGAAGATTTAAACCCTCCCTCAAGAGTTATTTTTTATGGTTCAACCGGCTTCAACCACTGTCAAGGTAAATTGTTAAATTCTGATTTACACTTAAAGTTTAAGTGGGTTTCTACTGAAGATATGTCTTTTGATGATGAGAAAATTGATTGGAATAAAAAAACTAGAGAAATTAATACTAAAATTTTTGGCGACTATAACTTTGAGAATGCTTTAGCTGCGGCATGTGTAGCGAATCATTTTGGCATTTCTGAATTAAATATTAAGAAAGCTATTGAGGATTATATCCCAATAAACAATAGGTCTCAATTGATTAAAAAGCAAAGTAATACTATCATTTTAGATGCATATAATGCTAATCCAACTAGTATGAAAATTGCAATTGAAGGATTTGCTAATAAGTCATTTGAAAATAAAACAATTATCTTGGGAGATATGCTTGAGTTAGGATCTAAATCAGTTATTGAGCACACCATGCTGTTAAGTTTAGTTGCAAGTTGTAAATTTGATAAAGTGTTTCTTATTGGAGATAATTTTTTTAGTTTCAAAGAAAAATATTCAAAGTTTAATTGGTTTGTTAATATTGATGATTTTATTAGTTCGATAAAAAATAATCCAATTAAATCTTCAACAATATTAATTAAGGGCTCAAGAAAAAATGCGCTGGAAAAATTAATAGAATATTTATAATTCCCTGAATTTTAATCATCTTTATTACGATACTTAGATTGTAAAGTATACATTAATAATATAAAAAAATGAGCGTTTATGAGTAATGCTGTAATAGGTACTAATTTTTCTTTCCCAAAACAAAAAAGTTTTTATAAAGGGAAGGTTCGTGATGTTTACAACATTGACAATAAATATATTATAATGGTTGTGACTGACAGAATTTCAGCTTTCGATGTTGTGCTACCAAAAGCAATTCCTTATAAAGGACAAGTATTGAATCAGATAGCTTCAAGATTTCTTGATGCAACATCAGATATTGTACCAAATTGGAAGATATCATCACCCGATCCAATGGTTACTGTTGGGCATTTTGTTGAGCCATTTAAAGTTGAAATGGTTGTAAGAGCATATCTTACAGGTCATGCTTGGAGAGAGTATAAAGCAGGGAAACGTGAAATTTGTGGAGTTCCTTTACCAGAAGGGTTGAAAGAGAATAGCCGATTTGAAAAACCAATAATTACCCCTACTACTAAAGAAGATACTGGTCACGATCAGGATATTTCAAAAGAAGAAATTATTAAACAAAATATAGTCTCTAAAGAAGACTATAAAAAATTAGAAACTTATTCGCTGGAATTATTTAGGAGAGGAACAAAACTTGCTGCTGACAAAGGTCTTATTTTGGTTGATACTAAATATGAGTTCGGTAAAAAGGATGATCAAATTTTTTTAATTGACGAAATTCACACACCTGATTCTTCGCGTTATTTTTATTTAGACGGTTATGAAGATAGACAGCTGAAAGGACAAGCTCAACGTCAACTCTCAAAAGAATTTGTACGTCAATGGTTAATTGAAAATAATTTTCAAGGAAAAGATGGTCAAAATGTACCAGAAATGACAGATGAAATTATTAAAAATATTTCTGACAGATATCTTGAACTTTATGAAACCATTATTGGTGAAAAATTTATAAAAGACGATATCAACAATATTGAAGAAAGAATAAAGAAGAACATTAATAGATTTCTGAAAAGAGTGTAAAAAAAGTTCTAATTTACAATTTGTTAATCTGGAATTACAAATTCCGAACAGCAAGTCATCACTGGTGCAAGCGAAACGCTTGCACCAGTGATTTTTATTTTTTTAAATCTTCAAGCTCACGTTTCATATCCTGCATACTTTGTTCTATTGTTATTAACTTAGCCCTGAAATTATCTATATCATCTAAAGAACTTTGCATTTTATCTATTTGCATTTCCAAGTCCATTACCTTTGACGATTCTTGTTGCAATAGTTGTTGCGTTTTTTGCAATTCGTCCTGAGTGCTCTTTAACTCTTGTGTTCGCTGTTCAAGAGCCTTGATTGCAATAAAATTAACGCTTGCAAAGTTAATCACATCAATAACAGAATCGTTCCCAATATATCCTATTCCATCGTTGCCAAATGCTTTAAAAAAATCTTTAGCTGAAGGTGTATAATAACGAACATTTTTTTCGCCAGCATAGTTCCAGCTTGATAAGTGAAATCTATTTATTTCTTTTAAAATTTTTTCACCGTTAACAGCTTGAAGATTTTCTTTTTTGTTTGTTTGACTAAAAATATTTCCAAAAAATAAAACGCTGATTGCTAAAATTAATATCTTTTTCATAGGTTTAAAATTTTATTATATCATTAATAATTTATTTACAAATATAAAATAATTAAATAAGAATGAGTAAACTTTAACATTTATGATACTCCCCATTCATTGAACAGAAAAGTGTCAAAGTTAAGGTAGAAAAATTTTAATTTTTACTTCCCACTATCCATCGCCAATTCATGCAATTCGCTTCGTTTTTGCATGAAAAGCGGGTAACTCATCATTTAGTTACACAAACTTTTAACTTTATCCCTCTATTCAAAAAGCTCAACAATATTCTCAATTGTAAGTTTCTTAAACGGATTATTCGAATTAATGAATAAATCTGCTAATTGAGATTTCTTTTTTTGCAGTTGAATTATTTTCTCTTCGATTGTATCGCTTGATATAAATCTGTAAACAAAAACTTTTTTGTTTTGTCCAATACGATGAGCACGACTAATTGCCTGGTTCTCTGCAGCAGGGTTCCACCAAGGATCAAGCAAAAACACATAATCGGCTGCTGTTAAATTTAAACCTACTCCACCTGCTTTTAGAGATATGAGAAATATATTTGTGCTATTATCAGCTTGAAAATTTCTTATTACTTGTTCACGATTTTTAGTCTTCCCTGTTAATATTGAATATTTTGTATTTTTTTCATTGAGATAATTAACAAACAAATCAAGATGTTTAGTAAATGATGAGAAAATTAGCACTTTATGATTTTCCGAAATTATATTTTCAATGTTCCTAATAATATCGTCAAATTTACCAGAGTCAGAATCGTAATCTTTATTAATTAATATCGGATGATTAGCTAACTGTCGCAATTTTAAAAGAGCTTGTAACACAACAAATTTCGATTTTTCGACACCTTTATTCTCTATATTTTCTAAAACTAAATTTCTGATTTTTGATTTCTCTTCCTCATAAAAATGCTTTTGGTCAACTGTCATTTTACAATAAAGTGTTTGCTCGGTTAAGTCGGGCAAGTCTTTTGCAACTTCTTGTTTTGTGCGTCTTAATATAAATGGCTGAATTAAATTTTGAAGTTTGTTTTGCTGTATCTCATCGTTGTTTTTTTCAATTGGAACAACAAATTCTTTTTTAAAAAAGTTAAGATTACCTAATAAGCCTTTGTTTAAAAAATTCATTTGAGACCATAGGTCAATTAATGAGTTCTCAATTGGTGTCCCTGTTAACACAAGTTTATGATCTGAGTTTAGCTCAATAACTGACAAATAAATTTTTGATTTAGGGTTTTTTATTATCTGACTTTCGTCTAAAATTATGTAATTAAAATTGTAATTTTTTAAAAAGTCAATGTCGTTTCTAACTATTCCGTAAGTGGATAATACAATGTCGTAACGACTGAAATTGTTGAGATTTCTTGTTCGATTGTTACCAATATATTTATAAACCATCAGTTGAGGTGTGTACTTTTTTATTTCGTTCGACCAATTATGTATTAATGATGATGGCATTACAATTAACGAAGTGTTTCTTTTTTCGTCGGCATCGTTAAAAAGTGATAATTGTGGAGAAGTATTTGGTAAATTTTGTGTAATGGTCTCGTGTGTTTTTGTCTTTAGCAACAAAGAAAGAGTTTGAATTGTTTTCCCCAAACCCATATCATCGGCAAGACAACCACCAAAATTATTTTTTTGTAAATTATACATCCATGTCAATCCTTGATTTTGATAGGGTCGCAATTTTGCCTGCAGTTGTGATGGCTGTTCAATTTGCTCTTTTTCTTGGTTTAGTAAATCTTCAAAATCTAAAAGATATTTTTTTTCAACACCCTCAATCTTTTTGTTTAATAATTTAAAATGATGTTTGTTTAGCCTTATTGTATCTTCATTTTTTTTACAGAAAAGAATTATATCTTTATATTTAGAAAACCATTCTTTAGGAATAATTACAATCTCATTATTAGGTAAGATAAACTCTCGTTTTTCTGACAATATATTTTTAATCAATTTAACAAAAGGAATTTCAAAACCATCAATTTTTATTGTGCCGTAAATATCAAACCAATCATTATCATTTTTTACCTGCAGGTTAAGGTTTATTGTTCCTAAATAATATTTCTTGTCAAAATAATTTTGATTTAGTATAAAATTGTTTTCAGTTAATTTCTGTTGATTATTATTGATGAAATTAATTAATTGATAAATGTTTTTTCCATCTTTTTGTTTGTCTTTAATATAAAAGTTGATATTATCTTTCGTTTCAAAACCTAAGTCAATCAGCGTGTTAATATGATTAAGTTCGTAACTTTTATTTCTGTAAATCTTAATAAATTTATACTTGTCGTTATCATTGTTTAATGTAACGAAAACATCGGAGAGGCTGTTAAATAAAATTGTCCTGTTGTCATACTGAAATTTTAAAACCAGCACAGGTTCTGCTTTTAAATTTTGCTCAATAGATAGTATGGATTTTATTTTAGGTTTTATTTCAATAATCTCAAATCCCGAAGCATTAATTTTATATTTTTTTATGCTGTTTAAAGCAAATGTCTCAAACCATTTTCTTTCTGCATTTTTAGGAACTGTTATGTGAGCTTTGTTGAAAAAGGGAGCTATCTTTTTACTGTCAACATCAGTAAATGTGAAAATTTTATTGTTTTGAATTATCATGCAAGGAACGTCAGATAAAAAAACAGCTCCTTTGTTTGTGAGGGTTATTCTTTCTTCATCTTGCTGAATAGATATGAAATATTTTGTTTCGTCTTCCGATTTTATAATATTAAAAACTGTTTGTGCATTATTTTTGTTAAGAATAATTTCGTCACTGTCGTAAATATTATTATAATTTTTAGCTAATTTAAAAATTTTAATATCAGTATTTTTTAATATCTCAATACATTTAACAATGCGTTTTTCAATGTATGGTCTTATTTGTTTATTGATTAAATCTTGCGAAATAGTTGAATAAAATTCTTTAAAACTTTGTTTCTTCTTAGAAAAAAATTTTAATAAATTCCTGTCACTATATTCATCAATAATTTTTATTAATTGTTTTTCTTTTTCCGAAAAATCAAATTCATAATTTTCAATATCTTCAAGCCTTACTTTTTCTTGAATTGAGAAAAAAGATTTATTTTTTTTTATAATATAAGGTAGAGCAATAAGTCCAAATCCCTTGTGTTCAATAATAGCTATTATAAAATATTTATTCATTTCTAAGCATACCAATTACGAATTACCAATCACCAATCACTAATTACGAATTACGAACTTTCCCAAACCCTTCTGAAGTTAATATTTGAGTTATTTTTTCACGAAAATCCCCCTGAATAATTATTTCACCAGCTTTAACACTGCCGCCAACACCACATTTAGTCTTCAGAATTTTTGCTAAGTTTTTCAAGTCTTCATTTTTCCCTATAAAACCGGAAACTAAAGTTACAAGTTTTCCTCTACGTTGTTTTTTATCTAAGGTGATTTTTAACGATTGCTCAGAAGGCTCTAATGTTTCAGGTTCGTTTGTTTCATCATAATCATAATCAAAATTCTGATTTGTTGAGTATACAACACCTGTTTTTTGTTTTTTGTTTTTTTTCGACATCTGAAAAAGTTTTTTTACAAAAATATATAAATTTTGTGTTTTATGTTAGTCGTTTTTTAATTAAAAAAAAGCAAGGATTTGTTTTTTGTTTTTTAAAATTAGTTATATGAGAAATCATCTATTGTTTCATGCAATTTTAATGTAAAAAAACATATAGTTAATACCTATAAATTAGTTTTTTATGTAATATTATTTGATTAATTGTCATATTTTTGCAAAAAATATTATTTTTAAAAGTTTTATCTTATAAGTTCATTCAATTTTGTTGTGAAATATTAATCGCCAAAAGATTATTTTTAATCAATTTTATGGATGTATTAACGTAAGAAATTTAACTGTTATTATTAAATAACGTATCTTAAGGTATAGAATATAATTTACACAAAACACAATATTATGAAAAAGTATCTACTCTTGTTGTTCGGTTTAGTATTTTTTATTAGTTATTCATTTGCACAAACAACCTATTATTCTCAGGGAACAGGTAATTTTAGTACATTAACTAACTGGGACACAAATCAAGGTGGTGGTGGATCTGATCCTGCTACTAATGATTTAATTAATGGCTCAAATACATTTATCATTCAAAGTGGTAACACAATTACTGTTGACGATTCTGTAAACGTTTCTGCATTAACTGTTACCGGTACGCTTACAATTGGTAATAGCACAACAGCACGTAACATTGTCATTAACAGCTCTTTAACTGTTGATGCTACAGGTGTATTGAATGTTGGAAGTTTTAATGCAACTCATACTATTTATTTAAAAGTAACTC
>QMPG01000034.1 GCA_003648455.1 Bacteroidota bacterium | reverse complement strand
TTGTCAAAATAAATAAATTTTATTACTTTTCGTTTAAATATATAAAAAAGGAGAAAAAAGATGTTACCAAAATTTTTAATTGCTGATAATTCACAAGAATTACCAGAGAAAGTATTTATAGTTCATACAAAAGAACCAAGATATATTGTTGAAAGCGATATTGAAGATTTCAACACAAATCAAGAAATTTATTGGCTTGATGAACCAATTACAGACAATAGTGTTATTTCAAAACTACTCAAAGAAGCTGAACAATTTTTTGACACTGAGTTAGATTCTCAAGATGAACTTTTTGATGAAACTTTTAACAACAACTAATACTTAATTTAATCATGGTGAACATAAAAAAATCTAAAGGGACAATAGGGATACTAACAGGAGGAGGAGATGTTCCCGGTTTAAATCCTGCAATAAGAGCTATAACAATAAGAGCTATACGAGAAGGTTACAGAGTTATAGGAATAAGACACGGATGGAAAGGTTTAATTGATATTATTCGTGATAAAAAAGTTGATAATAGTAATAATTATATTACTCTTACTGAAGAAATTGTTAACAAAGCAGGTAGAAGTGGTGGCACATTTCTTCACACTTCACGCACAAAACCTAGTCATATTGATGTTATTAATATTCCTTTGCACTTAAAAGAAAAATATATTGATGAAATCAATGACTTAACTCCTGAGGTGCTCAAAAATCTTGAATTCCTAGGTATTGATTATTTAATTCCTATTGGTGGTGATGATACTTTAAGTTATGGTGTTCGATTATACAAAGAAGGAGTTAAAATTGTTGCCATGCCAAAAACTATGGATAACGATGTTCCCGGAACAGATTATTGCATAGGTTTTAGCACATGTGTGACTAGAACAATTATGATGACAAATAGTTTACGGACTTCTGCCGGTTCTCACGAAAGAATTTTGGTACTTGAAGTTTTTGGACGTTATGCAGGATTTACAGCATTATTACCAACAATGGCAGGTGCAGCAAATAGATGCGTTATTCCTGAGCACAAATTTGATATAAATCGATTAACAGAACTTTTAGTCGAAGACCGTTATGAAAATCCAAGTAAATATTCTGTTGTACTTGTTTCTGAAGGAGCTACTTTTCAAGGTCAAGATGAAATGATGTTTCTTGATGGTAAAAAAGATGCTTACGGTCATGCAAAACTAGGCGGTATTGGAAATATTGTTGCTTCCAAAGTTAAAGAATTATCGTCAAATTATAACGGACACAGACCTGTTAACGTAATTCAACAACAACTTGGTTATCTTGTTCGTTGTGGCGAACCTGACGCAATGGATTCTATTGTTCCAATGGCATATGGCAATCTTGCTTTAGACCTTATTATTAAAGGAATCCACGGCAGATTGGTTATACTTAGAGATGGCAGATACGACAATGCTCCTATTGATGTTGTTACAAGTTCTAAAAAAATTGTAAGTGTAAAAGATTTTTATAACACCGATAGACTTAGACCTTATTATAAAACTTTTGAATTTAAACCTTTGTTTATTATGACATAAGAGATTAAGTTGAAAGTCTAAAGTTAAAAGTTTGAGTCCACTTCGAAAAGTCTGTTTTTGCCACGAAGACATAAAGACACAAAGGATAAAATGTTGAAAATAAACTTTTTATAGGGATTGTTGTTTTAGTAACATTTTCTTTTATTTTAGTTTTCGGAGTAGTTGAAAGTTTAAAGTTATCTTTACAAAAATAAAATATGGGAAAAAGATTAACACGTTCAAATAACAGAGTAATTGCCGGTGTTTGTGCAGGAATTGCCGAATGGCTGGGTTGGGATATAGCTTTAGTAAGAATTTTATATTTATTACTTTCTATCTTTAGTGCTGCTTTTCCGGGAACCTTAGCATATATTATTTTATGGATTGTTATGCCACCAAAAAATTCTAATACAATATATATTTAAGAAATTTTAATTACACATTTTGTAAAGCTCCAAAATGTGTAATTTTTTCATGCTTTCAACTTATAATAATCATCAATTAATATTTTTGCTGCATAAAAAGAGCTTATTTCTCCAATCAGTACTTTTTTTTCTAATAATTTCAATTTATTAATAATATCCTCATTATTATAAAAATGGAATTTTAAATTATCGTTTATTGTTTCATACATCCAGTATTTTGACTGCTCTCTCCTATTATTCATAAAAAAATTATTCTCTTTTGTTAATTTTTTATAATCGTTTATCATAGCCCAAATATGACTAATTCCTTTATTTGAGATTGCAGAACAAGTAGTTGCTTTAGCTATCCAATTAGATTTTTTTGGTGGAAATAAATGTAACGCATTTTGATATTGAACTTTTGCTAAATTTGCTTTATTAATATTGTCTCCTTCGGCTTTATTTATTGCAATTACATCAGCCATTTCCATAATACCTCTTTTCATTCCTTGCAACTCATCACCTGCACCGGCTAACATAAGTAAAAGAAAAAAATCGACCATTGAATGCACAGCTGTCTCAGATTGCCCAACACCAACTGTTTCAATAAAAATTGTGTCGAAACCTGCAGCTTCGCACAAAACAACTGTTTCTCTTGTTTTACGGGCTACTCCGCCAAGTGAACCGGCAGATGGAGATGGTCTGATATATGCATTTTTATCAGAAGAAAGAGCTTCCATTCTGGTTTTATCTCCAAGTATACTTCCCTTTGAACGCTCACTACTGGGGTCTATTGCTAAAACTGCTAATTTGCCTCCGGTTGAAGTTATTTCTTTACCAATTGCTTCAATAAAAGTGCTTTTACCAACGCCTGGTACTCCGGTTATACCAATGCGTATTGAATTTCCTGAATAAGGCAAGCATTTCGCTATTATTTCTTGAGCAATAATCTGATGTTTTGGTAATGAACTTTCAATTAATGTAATTGCCTGACTTAATATGCTTCGATCTCCTTTAATTATTCCTTCAACATATTCAGAAACAGAATACTCTTTTTTTCTTTTCTTTTGAAGTTTTTTTACTGCATCATTATTAACTGAAGGCGGTTGTTTAATTCCTTTGTTTACCTTTAAAGCACTTTCCTTTTTCTTATTCATATCAATATTTCGATAAAATATTTTAAAACTTTATAAGTATAAAATTACTTTTTTTCTTTTAAAAAATATGAAAAAATCTATTTAATAATAAAAAAAAGTGTGCCTAATAACAAAGACACACTTAAAATAATAAAAAATTAAACAAATTATTTTTTTGGCACATTTACAAAACCTGTTACTTTTAAAACAGTTGACGAATGTTTTGGGTCATTAGAAATAATAGTTATTGTTTTATTTTGTTGATTACGCTTTCCTCTAGAGTTGAATACTACTTTAATTGAAGCTTCTTCTCCTTTTTTAATTATTGTTTTATTCATATTAATCGCAGTACATCCACAACTAGCTCTTGTTTTATGAATAATTAAATCACTTTTACCAACATTTTTATATTTGAAAACATGCTCTACTTTTTCTCCTTGATTTATTTTTCCAAAATTAAAAACTCGCTCGTCAAATTTTATAGATGGAGCATTTTTAAGTTGTTTTTCGGTAAGTTTTGAAAAATCTTCCTCAACTGTAGAGCTAATAGACATTCTATTTTTCGGAACTTTCTGTCCATTCACAAGAACCTCAACTCTATCAATTAAAAAACCCCAATCATGGCGAATTGTTGCATCGTAAGTTACTTTTATTACACCTTTTTCATTGGGTTTAAGTGTTTTTGGAACAACTTCAAATTTTAAATGTGAAGGAACATTTTTAAAAGTTACTTTCATTAATTCTTTTGAAGTGTTAACAATTGGATTCTCTTTTGTTTTTACTTCTGTATTAAGAATTCTCATAAAAGCCACATGATTTGTTTTTAATCTTAATTGACCCATTAAATAAGGATAATCATCTTCAATAGTTCGAGGTTTAGGTATTACTTCACCCGTTATTCTTAAAATACTGGTTTTGTGTTCACTGTTTGTTGTAACACTAACCGATTTTGAAAATTTTCCTGGTCGGTGTTTAGGGTTGTAAGAAGCTTCGACAAAACCTTTTCCTCCGGCAGGAATTGGTTGTTTTGTCCAATCAGTAGAAGTACAACCGCAAGATGCTCTAACTTGCTCAATAATTAATGGTTCACTTCCTGTATTTGTAAAATTAAATTTATAACTTACATTACCTCCTAATTCTTTAATCTTTCCAAAGTCATGATTTGTTGTCTCAAAGGAAATTGTTGCTTGCTTTTGTTGTGCAATAATAAAATTAGTAAACAATAATAAAATAAATGATGCAAAAACTAATCTTTTCATAATTAAATATATTTTAAAATTTGGGTGATTAATAATAAAAAAAATATGCCTTATAAAACTTTGTTCTTTAATAATATAACATAATTTTAACGAAAGTTGATTAAGTATATTTTAATAAATAATACAAATTTATAAATTTTATATTAAAGAGAACAATTACTTAATAATTTTTTGAAAATCACTCCCCGTAGGATTTTGAAAAATATTTAGCTCAAATTCAGGAACAATAGCTAATACATGGTCAAAAATATTTGCCTGAATAGCCTCATATTTAGCCCATTCCAGACTTTTACTAAATACATATATTTCAATTGGTATTCCTTTTTCGGTTGGTTGTAATTGTCTAACCAAAAAAGTCATATCATTATGAATATTAGGCTCTTGCTTTAAGTATTCCTCAATATATTTTCTAAAAACACCAATGTTTGTTAAACGTCTTCCATTTACTAAAACAGAATCGTCAATATTATTTTCTTTATTATAAGCATCAAACTCTTTTTGTTTTTCTTTAATATAAGATGTCAACAATTGAATTTTTTGAAATTTATTAAGCATCTGTTTAGAACAAAACTTCACGCTTTTCATATCAATGTTTATTGAGCGTTTAATTCTTCGTCCTCCCGCTTCCTCCATTCCTTTCCAATTATTGAACGATTCTGAAACTAATGCATAGGTAGGTATAGTGCTAATTGTCTTATCCCAATTCTGTACTTTAACTGTGTTAAGAGTTATTTCGGTAACAATACCATCTGAATGATGTGATGGCATTGATATCCAATCACCGACTTTAACCATATCATTTGCAGAAAGTTGAATGCTAGAAACAAAACCTAAAATTGTGTCTTTAAAAACTAACATTAAAACAGCAGCTAATGCACCTAATCCTGCTAAAAGTGTCTTTGGCGATTTCCCTAATAAAATTGATAGGATTAATATTACGGCACTAAAATAAATAAATATTTTCACCGACTGAATAAGTCCTTTAATAGGACGATTCTTTACAATTGTTGAGTCAACATATATTTGATAAATTGTATCGAAAAAGACATTTATTATTGTAACACTCATTACAATAATATAGATGTAAACAATAGCCTTTAAAACTGCTACTAAGTCAGGATATTCTACCAAAAGGGTAACAATAGCATAATAAACAACAAGTGCAGGTGCAATTTGTGCTATTCTTCGAAATACTTTTCGTTCAAACAAAATGTCATCCCATTTGTTTTTACTTTTCTTTACTAACTTTGCAATAAAAACTACAATAATTTTCTCGGTTATTATGTAAGCAAGAAAAGCCAATGAGATTACTATTATTAGCATTATTACAAATTTTATTTGTATTAAGAAACTATCACTAATACCAAGTTTGATTAACCACTTGGTAATAAATTGACCAATATTAATATTAAGTAATGTATTCATTTGTTTATCTTATATTTTTAAGTAAAATTAAATCAAATTATCATAAAATTAGTCTGTTTTGTATTTTTTTATTATATTTATTTTTAAAATTTATTATAAATAGATGAAAAGAAATAAAGTTATTACATATTTGATTGTGTGTATGTTTATTAATATCACACTACTTCATGCACAAAACGATACTACAAAATTAGTTAAATATTCACCAAATTTTAAATTCAGAGATGGTATATACTTAAACTTTCTTCAAGTAAAACAGAATCGACCTATTCCAAAATCAAAAATAATATCAAATATAAATTATCATAATATAAATTTTTTTGACAAGCTATTACTTAACAAAAAAATAGAATATATTGATAAATACAGACTAAAACAAGAAGTTTTAACAAATAAAATATGGGGATATAGCCGAAACGGTACTTTATATATTAACTGGGGAAATGACTTTAACAGAATACCTATTGTTGGAAGCATCTGTCATTTTGTTGCCACAATAACTGTTTATGAAAATGGGTATCGCCCATATTCTTATTATCACTATAATTATTATAATACTGTTCCTTCTTCCCAATCAAATGTTGAGACAAAACAATATGTTTTAGACTTTGAAACTGGAAAAATACTAGAGTATAATTATGAAAACATTCTTATTCTGTTAATGAGGGACGAAGAGCTATATGACGAATATAATTCTTTAAGAAAAAAGAAACAAAAACAATTAAAATTTATATATCTAAGAAAGTATAATGAAAAACATCCTTTATATTTACCTATAAATTAATTTTAAAAATTTGTATTATGAAAAAAAACAGTATAAATCGATTTAAAAAGAGAAGCATTTTAATTAATATCTTTATGTTATTAATAATTATGCTTCTGAATTTACAAAACTGTTTCTCACAACAAACAGTTGGAACTCCTGAACAAATTGCACATTTTTTCAGAACTAAAACTTATGTTGTGCTCGAAAATAATCCTTTACTTGAGTATAACAGTATAATTAAAGAAACAATAAAAAAACACTGGGATTTAACTGACTATGAGTTTGTTACTTTTGGTAAAAATGAATTTGAAAGAGTTAGAATGGATACTTCTTTCTCTTTTATAATTTTTCATAAACAATATTTTGATAAAGATAAGACACGTGCAGTATATAATTTTTTGAGTTTGGAGTTAGGAGGAAATTATAAATTTATTAAACAAATGCCTGATTTATGTTCAATACCTATTTCGTATGTTGATGTTGAAGAAGATGTGTATAATTATAAAATGGGGTTAATTATTCGTTTTCTTCAAAGTCACATAAAAATTACCCGTGAACATCCTGAACTTAACTCTTCCAATATTATAAAATATTATAATAAAAACACTTCAAACATTCATAATAAGACATTATACGTTACAAAAAACGATTTATCAAAAGAAGTTAATTCTTTAACTAAAATTAAAAAGATTTATCCTTACAAAGTTAAAATTGCCACTCGCGAAGAAATAAAACAAGTTATTGATAATCATGACAAAAACGCGGTTATTTTACATAAAGTAGGGCCTGAGCATAGTAAAAGAAAAGCTCGATGCTACAACACTATTCTGGGTGCAGATGATGCTAAGCTTTATTATTTTAGCTATCATATGATTTCTAATAAAAAACCTGAAGGTTTACTTGCAAAAGATTTTAAAAAGATGGCAAAAGCAAAATAATTTAGTAATAAAAAAAGCCGCTTAAAGCGGCTTTTTGTTTATTTTTTCGACGTGGTCATAACCCTGACTTTCAATAAAAAGAAATAATCGTCATTATCTAAAGGCAAAAATTGATAATCTAATTGCTGTCCCGTTTTACGCGCAATATCAATTAATCCTAAACCAGCTCCTCCCCTGTCAGACAATACTCCTTCTTTAATTTGTTTTTTATATAGCTTTGTTAACTCTTCTTTCGACATTGAATTGATTGTGTCTATCATTAAACGCAAATCATCAATCTTGCTTTTGTTAATTTTATTTGCAGTAATAACGTTCCAAACACCATCTTTTTTCCCTACAATAAAAAGACCTGTTCCAATTCCATCATCTGCATCATAATCGTCTGAATGTTTTGTCATATTCTGAAGGCATTCAACCATTACGTGAAAAACTTTGCGTTTTACTGCTTTTTCTTCATTAGCTTTATCCATGTCTTTTTCAGCCATTGAGGTAAACATCTTCATAATTTGATGACTAAACTCACCTTCATATACTAATGAAAAACCATTTGTTGCCATTTCATCATGTAATGACAAAACTGTCTTAATAAAATTTAAACTATTACCACTCATGTCTTTTTAATATTGTTTTTTACGAATATAAAAATATAGTTTTTTTTTATAAATTCATATTATTTTAGAATATAAATTTTAATTGAAAGAGTATCCTATCCCAAATTCTATAAAATCAGCTCTTCCCCAGTGAGTTTTTAAAGTTAAATTTACTAATAAAAATTTTGATACATTATACTTAAAACCTATTCTGTCATAAAATTTTCTATCAATTTTCGAATATAAATAATAACCTATTTGAGTTGTAAATGATAATTTATTAAAAACAAAATCGTGAGATAAATGAATTCCTGCTGTTAATAAGTCTGTTTTTTTGTTTTCAATATCGCTTATTAATCCATCATTGTTCAATTTTAATAATAAATCTATTGAACTATCATAAAATAAATCTATCCCAATTCCACATTTATGTTTTAAATTTAAATTTCTATTGGCATTAAAAGAAGCTGATGAAATTGGGTATGATTTACTTCCCAATGGTGATACTTGCTTAATCCCTCCCGATAAAATTATTGAATATTCATTTTTAGTTTTAGTTTTTGATAATTTACTATGTATAACTTCTTCTTTATTTCCTTTAAAAAAATATTTAAACCCTACTTTATATGACAATAAATTTAACCCGAGATTTGGTTTTTTTACTGATCCATTTGAAAAATGAGTTAATCCTAAACTATTTACCAGATACAATTGTTCTATAAGCTTCAATTTTATATCTAAATCTAAATTTAAATAAATATTTACTTTTGAGCCTATTGCAATATTATAATAATTGTCGTAATTATTATAACATTTTTTTAAGTAGGCTATTCCCAGTGCAAAATTATAGTTAAAGCTTAATAAATCATTCTTTATAATTGAAGCATTAAAATATGAATAAACGGCATTAGCATTACCAAAGACCTCTGAATTTCCTAAATTTGAATTGTAATAACCTATTCCAATTTCAGGATATCTGTACAATTGCTCCCATACATTTTCACCATAAGTCAATTTTCCCAGCTTTATGTCAAAACCACTTATGTAACTATTTGTTAAATATGCAATTGAGTTATGATGGGCATATAATGCACCATTATTGTAGTTTACCTCTATATTTAGATTTTTAAAAAAATCATTCCTCAATTGAGAATAAGAAATGCCTGAAAAAAGCAAAGACATTATAAAAATAAATGTTTTCTTAAAACTCATAACAAACTTACAATTTTATTAATTTGCCTGATGACGAAGTTTCTCCTTTTATATCGTAAGCTCCTCCTGAATAATAAATATTCCCGTTTCTAATAATACTATATTTTATTTTATCTTTAACATTAATATAAGCATCTCCTGTTGAGCAATTTGTTATTTCAATGCTATTTGTTATCAAATTATTGGCATTAACAACTGCAGACCCTCTAAAGTAAACAAAAGAATATTTTGATTTTCCGTTAATTATAAAATCTCCGGTAGTGTCGTATATTTTCAAAAAAAACTCATCACAATCTACATCTATGTTTACAGTAGACACATCAGCCCGAACATCTATTTCAAAAGAATTTCTTTTTATACAATTTGTAGAAAAGATGTTGGAAGGTTCTTTAATTATAATTTTTTTTAATGAATAAGAAGATAAATAAACGTTAACCTTCTCGTATTTTTTTAAAAAATAAACTTTATTATTGTTATTAATTTTTAATGTTAAATTTTGTATTTGTGTTTCAATGTTTTCCAACAAATTTTCGCCTCCTTCAAATACAATTTTATTTATTGTATCGTCAGTAATATAAACATTAAAATATTTATCAATCTCAAGTTGTGAAAAATCATCAAGTAAAAATTCCTTTGTAATCACCTCACCTGAATTAGTGATAAAATTATCTTTTTTACAACTGTTAATGGAAATTAATAAAACTATTACAATGAAGGGGAATAATTTCTGCATCAAAATATTGTCAAGAATTTGTTTTGTATATGTAAATTATCTGGTTCACATTTGATGGATTTAGCTTACGCATTACTCTATCGACAAATCCAGGTTGTATTATTGTTTCGAAGCTTAAGTTTGGATAATATTTTTTTATGTTTTCTACTCTTTTTTCAAGATTTTTATCATCAAAAAACAAAACAAAATTTGGTTGATTATCTTTATCTAATCGTGATAAGTATTTAGGGCTGTAAATTTCATGTACATATCTTGATACTGTATTCATACTTTGCAACTTTAAAGAATCGCAATTTTCACATTTTGGAATATTATACACATGAATCCATTGACCTAAATAAAACATTGGCAACATTGTTACTCCACTTCTATTTGTATCTTCGCAAATTAACGAATTAATATTTTTGTATTTTGAAAGATAGATCATTGATTCAACTCTGGACCTTTTACTATATGCAGTTGTAACAAATGGCAAAACCAAAAAATTAACTGTCCAGAAAAAAACAAAACATGCTTTTAATATTTTTTTGTTATGATTCCAAAATTTTGATTTATCAACAAATTCATTCCACCCAATAAAGCCGGCAATAATAACAAATGGGATAATTGTTAAAATAAATCGCTCTTGCTTGTTTGGAAATAAAGTATGAAATGAAAAGAAAATAAAACTTGGTAAAAATAAAATTGTGTATTTTTTCCATGTTCTAAACCAACCAAAAAACAAAAATACTCCAATTGGGGGTATAATAATTCCCATAATAACAAGAAAATACATATACCAACGATTTGTACCATAATCGGTTTTGTGGGCGATATTATATTTAATATACTCTGTTAGTTCGGCAAATGGGCGTCCCCAAATTACATAATCTACTATGCCTTGAATTACAATTATTGAGAGAATTGAACCTATACCAAAAATAATGGCTTCTTTCCATTTTTTTTGAAACAGCAAAACTAAACCTACACCACCAATAAATAAACTTGTTTGAAAACGTACAGAAAAGCCTATACCCATAACTAATCCGGCAATAAAATATTGAAGCAAAACATTTTTCTTTGTGTCGGAATTAACAATTATCCATGTACCTATAAGCAAAAAAGGAATACATACTACTCCTACAAGATTGTGAACACTTAAAAATGGCATAAACCAGAGCACTGCTAATAATAAGCCAACCTGTTTTGCTGTTTTTTGGTTCGAAAGTTTTTCAGTTATTTTATATGAATATATTATAATTAGAAGTGAGAATAAGGCATGTAATAAACGAACAATATACATTTTTACAATTGGTGAGAAGATGCCTATTGCTTCTAAAAACTTAAATAGCAAAAAATGTAAACCTACATAAAAAAAACTATGACCTTCAGGAGTGGGTTCAACATCAGGATTTATTATGCGCTGACTACTTGGCAACCAGTTATTATAGTCTGTTCCATCAACCCATGACTGCGAAGCTTCAATAACTAAAAAATGGTCATCATGCATACCATAGCCCTGAGCAAAAACTACCGCAACAAGCCTTAAAACTAAAGCTATTAAAATTATAAAAATAAAAGGTTGTTCTTTCCAGTATTTTTTTATGTAAATCATTTGTAACTTATTCTACTCATTATTATACTATACAAAAATATAAAAAATATTTATATTTAATATTAATATATCAAGCTATTTTTCACATATAATATTTATCAATTAATTTTTACAACTTTCTTATATTGTTGCTTAATTTTTAAATTCTGAAAAATTTGAAATGATAATTTTGTACCGTCAAACAAATTTAAATATCTCACTTTGTTTATTTTGCTTGCTTTTTTTAATGCTGATTCAAAGCTTTGTGTACTAATTCTATCTTCAAAATGGCTGCATAATGAAATATATGTAAACAAAACATTTTCATCGGCTTCATTGCTCTTGATGAAACGTTCTAACAGCTTTATTGCATAATCATAATCTTTATTATTGATAAAGAGATAAGATAAACTTAATGAGTTTTTCATATCAATATTATTAATATCAATAATATTTTTAATATTGTTTAAACTCTTATTAATAATTGTTTTTTCTGAATTCTCTTTTATTACCTTAAATTGAAATTTTAAATTTAAAGCATCAATCGTTTCTTTTGGAAAATTAGAAAGATACAAGTTCTGTATACTTCTTTGAATCAACGCAACATTATTCTTGTCTTGTAAATTTTTAAACATTATGTCACAAAACGTCTTATTAAAAAATATATAGTTATTTGAAGGATTTAATTCATACAATTTATATATATCTGATTTAGAGTCTGCTAATTTCCTATTATTTTTATAAATCTCAAGCCACAACTTATTCATTAACAAGCCTGCAGTTTTTTTTGTGTAAGAAATTTCTTGTTGTTCTATTGCATCTCGGGAGTATTTATTAGATAAAATTTGTTTAAATATATATTTCTGAATAGATAATGCCTCAGCCAAACTGTCATTTTTAACTGCTTGATTAAATTTATATAAAACATACTGTTTTTCATCTTTACCTTCAATTTTGTAAGTTACTTTCATATCAATTTTAGCAAAACGCTGCTTTGAAAATATGCTCTCAAGCGAATCTTCCAGATTATTATTTTTAATATATTCTCTTGCTTGTTGCAATGTTTTTGTTGCAAAAAAATTATATTTTGTCTCTGCAATATCTTCCTTAAATTGCTCCCAATTGTAACTTGTTTTAATTTTTATTTTAATATTATTTCGACCTTCTTTATTTAAGGCATCTACTATACTTTTGGCTCGTTTTCGCTGAAGAATAATGTTTCCTTTATCAGAACCTTCTATTGATGAATAGGCATATAAATTAATTTCATCTATATTAAAGTTAGGAATATTTAATGATTTTATAAATGGTTCAATATCACTCTTGTCATAAATATACTTATTCTTTTTAAAAGGAATTTTGAAATGTAATACTTCTGAACTTGCTTTTGGGATATAATTAGAAATATTTTCAGTTGTTATAGTATCGGCCAAAAGTTCTAAATTATCTTGATATTCAGCAATATTTGATGATATAACATAAGTTGGATTTATACTTTTGCAAACATGATTTTCTTTAATTAACAATAGGTTTAATTCGTAATCGCCTTTAATACTTGGCATTTTACCCAATTCAACGTCTTTTTTAAGTTCAAAATTTTTATATAATTTTTTACTGGAAACCTTTTTTAATAATATTCCTCTGTTAAATAAATTATTATCAACAATATTATCGCCATTACATAAATACTGTACTTTTTGCACAATATCAACAGCAATAGCATCTTGTGCTTGATTAATTATTTTTTTAAGGTCTTTTAACTTATCATAACTGAAAAATATTTTATTGTCTTTTACATACAAAGCTTTTTGTAAATCATAAATATTTTTAAAGTCATCACATTTCTTACACAACTTTTTATCTAAAGATTTTAATCCATATTGATTTACTGTATATGGAACATCAAGTTCATTTCGTCTATCAGCTCCTGCATTTAACGAATTATAGTTTCCTAAAATTATTGAAACATAAAGTTGTTTTCCTTGCTTATCAACATCAGAGCCAATTCCAATAAAATTATATTTGAAATTAATTAATTGATTAAATTTCTTATTGTTTGAATATATTTTAAATAAGAGGTCGTCGGCTACTCGTTTATAGGTATAAATTTCCTTCCCTTTTTTTATAGGAACTTTAACAACAATCTCGTCAACCCTTTTAGAACCACCGTAATATATCGACCTAAGCTGATATGTCTTTTTATCCTTACTGATTTGTTCATGAGTAACTTGTCCAATACTAGACATATACTCAGCTTGATCTTGTGCAATTTTTGTTAAAATATCATTAACAAATAAAAAATCACTCTTTTTTTGTTTTCTCAAACTGTTAACTTTTTCTAAAAAAATATCTGTAAATAATTTATAATTGTAATTTTCAAAATCAATAGTATAGTCAGAAGCAGATAATTGTTTGTCAACAATATGAGTATTATTTTGTGAATATATCTCTTTAGAAATAATAAATAAAATAATTAACAAAACTGAATTTCTTAAATATTTAGAAGCCATATTTTTTTGTAAATTTTCTTTAAAATTAATACAAAACTATTATAAATTTTAGCAATTGAGCAAACTCACTCTTTTGGATTTACAAATCCGTAAAGCAATGGTCCACTCCGAAAAGTTGAAAATGCACGTCATTGCGAGGGCAACGCCCGAAGCAATCTGTTGATAATTAACCGATAGGGATTGCTTCTCCGCCAGCTGGTGGATCGCAATGACGAAAAATACTTTTCAGAGTGGACTCGTAATCATATTATTAAACATATTATTTTAATTAATATTTTAAATAATTATTCCAACTTTTATAAAAAATTATAAAGAAATAAATTATTTTCGTAAAAAATTAATTTACAATGTATTAAAAATAATTTAAATTTGCTTTTTGCAGAAAAACATTATTTTTCGTTCATAAATAATAATTTTGTTAACTCTTAGTATGCAAAATTTAGATAAAACACGGATTGATAAATGGCTATGGGCTGTTCGTATTTATAAAACTCGCAGCATGGCTTCGGAGGCTTGTAAAAAGGGTCATGTTTTAATAGATGGAATAGCAGTTAAATCGTCACGTTTAATAAACGTTGATGAGATTATTAATGTCAAATTCAATCCAATTGTAAAAACGTATAAAGTAAAACAGCTTTTAAGCAAAAGGCTGTCGGCAAAACTTGTGGTTGATTATGTCGAAGATATAACTCCAAAAGAAGAAATTGACAAACAGAAAATGATGAGTTATTCTAGCACAGGAAAAAGAGATAAGGGACTGGGAAGACCAACAAAAAAAGACAGACGAACAATTGAAAAGTATAGAAAAATATAGTTATTAATAAATTTTAATTTCGTTTGTTATTAATCATTTTTTTCGACAGAAATTATTCTTATTATTGCAAAAACAAAAACATATAACCGAAATGTTACATTTACTAAAATCAAAAAAACACAAATTGTGTGCATATGTGCCTTCCGCTTTTGCTCCGTAGCGGATTCTATCTAAATGCTGTCATTCCGAAGCGAGTTACGAGCGAGGAATCCCTTTTTTAATTTAAGGGGATTCCTCCCTGCGGTCGGAATGACAGTTTGAATAAAATTTCGATGATTTTATGGACAGACACAAACTAACAAATCACAATAATTTTAAATTTCTTAAATTAAACATCACATTAAAACAATAATACCAATGAACAATAATAAAACAATTTATCTCAATGGTAAAAATTTGACTATTGAAGATGTTATAAATATATCAGAAAACGGTTACAAAGTTGATTTTCCACAAGAAATAAAAGAAGATATAATAAAAACACGAAAAGGTCTTGAGAAACAACTTATTGAACATCCGGAAATTCAGATTTACGGTACAAACGTAGGTTGTGGCGATTTAAAAGATACGGTAATAACACCGGAAGCCTTTGAAAATTATCAAACAAAATATATAAAAGCACACAATTGTGGAACAGGAAATCCTTTGCCAATAGAAGTTTCAAGAGCAATAATGGTAATAAGATTAAATTCTTTTGCAAAAGGATTATCTGCAGTAAGAATGGAAACTTGCCAACTTATGATTGATATGCTTAATGCAGGATTAAGTCCTTGGGTTTTAGAAGAAGGTTCTGTTGGAGCAAGTGGTGATTTAATTCCTCTTGCAATGATTGGTGCTGTGCTTATTGGTTTACCAGAAGCAAAAGCATATTACAAAGGCGAATTATTAAATGCTCCCGAAGCTTTTAAAAGAGCAGGATTAAAACCAACAAAATTAGGTGCTAAAGAAGCAATGGGACTTACAAATGGTTCTAATTTTATTTCTGCTATAACTGTTTATGCTATTCGTGATGCTGAAAATTTATTAAAAAATGCATCAATATCTGCTTCGCTATCATTAGAAGCTATTCGCGGTGAAAAAAACGCTTTTTCTGAGCTTATTAATAATAACCGACCACATAAAGGTCAAATGCTTATTGCTAAAAATATCAGAAATTTAATAAACAACTCAAAAAGAACAACTGAAGAAGCTCAAAAAATTGCTTATCCGAATCAAATTCCTGAAACAGTTAAAGAAAGAGTTCAAGACAGATACAGTTTTAGAGCTGTTCCTCAGGTTCACGGTCCTGTTTTTGAAGCTTTAGAAAAATTAAGAGACGTTGTAACAATTGAAATTAATTCAGCAACTGATAATCCATTATTTTTTGTTGATGAGAATGGTTATTTTCAGGCAAAAAGTGGTGCAAACTTCCATGGTCAACCTTTAGCAACAGTTATTGATTATGCTAAATTAAGCATTACCAGTCTTGGATTACTTACAGACAAACGAACATTCTCATTATTAGACAAATACTTAAATTACGGTTTGCCTGCTGATTTAGCTGTTGACCATAATAGTGGCGATACAGGTTTAATGCTTACTCAATATGCAGGTGCAGCCCGTGCTGCAGAATCTCGTGTTCTTTCTACTCCTGCTTCAGTAATGTCAGTATCGACATCTGCTAATCAAGAAGACTTTGTATCAATGGGAAGCATTGGTGCTGTGCATCTTAAAAAAATTATATACAACACTCAAATTATTGTTGCTATTGAATTTTTATGTGCTTTACGTGCTCTTCAAATGTCTTACGATAATTTACCTGAAAATTTAAGAAGTCTGGGCGAAGGAACTGATAAAGTATATAAATATTTATGTACTAAATTCCCTGCTGTTACCGAAGATCAATATATGAGATTAGATATTGAAAAAGCTTTTGATATTGTGAAATCCGGTGAGTTGGTTGACTTAGTTGGTGACTTGCTTAAATAAAAAAATAATAGAACGCAGATGACGCAGATTAAACAGATTTACTCAAATTTTTTCTGCGTTATTTTTTTACTTCGGTTTTATATTTAGGGATTGCTTCTCCGCCAGCTGGCGGATCGCAATGACGAGCTTTAAATACTTTTCTATGTCTTGCAATGACGGTTTTAAAAGCTCGTCATTGCGAGGAGGAA